>CALVUN010000083.1 GCA_944363595.1 uncultured Bacilli bacterium | reverse complement strand
TTTCGTGAATGCATTACTAATATAACATTTTAGTTTTGGGTTGTCAACACTTTTTTTCACTTTTTTTTAGATTTTTTGGCTAATTTGAGCTTTTTTTGTCAAAAAAATGTCTTTTTTCTATTTTTTTTTGCTTTCTATATATAATATGCATGTTTTATTAAATAATGCACAAAAAAAGACTAACTTTTTTTATTTTTAGTTAGTCCTACATATTGTTCATAGTATTTTTCTACTGTTTCCTTATCAAAGGGGCTTTCTTTCATTCGAACCATATCAATTAGATTACCCAATTCGTATTTTAAAATAAAATCAAGACGATTAGAGTAATGCATTTGTTTTTTATGATATTTATATTCCATACGGTCTAATATTTTAAAGCTGCCATTAGGAAAAACACGTAAATCTAAATCATAATCTATATATTTTATAACATGCTCATCTATTAAAAATGGAGTGGCAATATTGCAATAAAAATATATACCATATTCTTTTAATTGTCCAATGATATTGAACCAACGATTTTTAAAGAAAAACATTATTGCTGGCTCTTTAGTTTTCCATACTTTGCCATCACTATCAATTACTGTAGTTCTATTGTTACCAAAAACAATATAATCATCATGAATATCTAAAACTACTGCCTCATCCCACTGTCGATGAAGTCTCCCATTATGTTTATAACAATGAATTTCTAAACGCTCTCCTACTTTGATATTCTCGTCCATCTACATCACCTTCTTCTTTGGGCCATTTCGTAAATTATTATACAACAATTTTATTTTTTTAACAACTAAATATAGGTTTATTTATGATTTGGTGTTATAATTATTTAAAATAGGAGGTGTTTAATTTGCAGGTAATGAAATCTTTTGTCGATGGGATCGTCTTTATTGGAAAAATGGTTTTCTCTTTAATTAAGCACTTCTTTATAGGGCTATTTGTAGTCTTAACAATTTACCCAAAATACTTTGCTTTGGGAATGATTTATATATTTGATCGTAATAAAAGAGCACAAATGAAGCAAAAACGTGGTAAACCTATCATTCCTTTTATTATGATGATTCTTTCTTTAATCGTGTATTTGATTATGGTTTTTGTTTTTACGAGGTGGTATGTGCAAAATAAAAGAATTGAATACTTACAAGAGGATATTTTAAATTCTACAGTTAGAATTGAAGAAATTGAAAGCAATATTGATACTAGTTCTTCTACAACAGGAGAAAATAATGAAATTATTGCAGATGATAATCATAGTGATGTTCCTTATATTGATGTTGATTTTACAAATTTACTTAATACTAATCCTGAAACTGTTGCATGGATTAAAGTTAATGGTACTATTATTGATTATCCAGTAGTACAGCACAATGATAATGATTATTATTTGCATCATGATTTTTATGGTAATGCTACTAATTTAGGTTGGGTTTTTGGGGATTATCGAGATAATTTCTCCACTTTTGGCTATAATACTATTATTTATGCCCATAATTTAATTAATGATACAATGTTTGGTTCACTTTCAAATGTTTTAACAACTAGTTGGCAAAATAATAGTGATAATCACTATGTAAAAATTTCAACACCGACATCAAATACAGTCTGGAAAGTTTTTTCTGTTTATACTATTGTACCAACTGTCGATTATTTGAAAACTTCTTTTACAGAAAATGAATATCAAGATTTTTTAAATATGTTAACAGGACGTAGTGTTTACAACTTCGATGTTCCTCTTACTACTACTGATAAAATTATTACTTTATCGACTTGTGATGATGCTGGTACTAAAAGATTGGTTGTGCATGCAAAACTTGTTAAGGTTCAATATAAGTAAATTAAAAAAAGATTTATGCTTTGTGGGGTATAAATCTTTTTTTAGTTATTTATTGTTCTTCCATTTCTTTTATTAAGTCATAAGTGATAATATTATTAGATATTTCAATAATATTATCAGCATAATTACTTCTTTTAATTATATAGTCATTACTAATTGGCTCATTACTTATAGGGTATGCTTCTTTTTTACCACTGTTATAGTATATTTTACTGGTTATAAATGAACCATCAGTAAAGACAACTGTGTTATCATCTAAATTCATAATATCATTTCCTATTTGATATTTTCCTTTAATATCAAACATATTACCTAATGTTGGATAAACATCTATCATTCCCATTGGAGTATCAATTTCAACATTATAATTTGTATCTTTAGTCCAAATAATGAAAGGAACTTTTTTATCAATCATATAATCATATTCATTATATGGAGTGTATCCTTCATCTTCTTCAGTTAAAATACTATCTGTTTTTTCATCATAATTATACATCAATTGATAGTATTGATAATCGATTCGTGCATCGTGATCACCATAGATGATAATAACAGTATTATCTAATAAACCTTCTTTATCTAAGTCTGTTATAAATTCTCCAATTGCTTGGTCTGCATAATGAACAGAGCGGAAATAGTTACCTATCAATGTGCCATTTAGATATCCTGTATCGTATTCATCCATCAAACTTAAATCACTAAATGGTGTGTGATTTGAAAGTGTCAATAAAGTTATATAGTATGGCTTGCCTTCATCTTTTATATCTTTTATTTTGGATACTGATTGCTTGAAAAAAGATTTATCGGATAATCCTAGACCTATTGTTTCATCAATAATATATGACTCTTCACTAAAAAATTTATCGTAGCCCATATTTTGATGCATAATATCGCGATTCCAGAAACTTCCTTTATTTCCATGCATACTATAAACATTATAACCTTGATTTTTAAATTGCTTTTGAATGGTATCATATTCACGATCATAATAATTTATAAATACAGTACCACTTGATGATGGCATTAGTGATGTTGAAAATGTAAATTCAGCATCAGATGATGTTCCTACCCCTACTTGGGAATAGAAATTGCTAAAATATATACCTTCTTGTAAAAGTTTATTCAAATTAGGAGTTACTTCAACATCATTAAATTCTTTATTGATGACAATACTTTGGAGGCTTTCAGCATGAATAACAATAACGTTCTTTCCTTTAAATATGTTGGTATATGCATTAGTCTTTTTTTCTTCACTGTTTTTTTCATTGAAGAAATCTATTGTATTTTTTAAAGCTTGGTCATGACCAAATAAGTTATTAATTCCCGGTTGAAGACTTGTAAATAAATCACTTATTTGATAAGTATATATTCCATAAGTACTAACTCTTTCTTCGCGACGCCAAATTTTAGTCAAGCTACTCCATTCAGATGGACTTATAAATAAAGCGGTAACACCCCAGATGA
Organism: uncultured Bacilli bacterium; assembly: GCA_944363595.1. Classification (GTDB taxonomy): domain Bacteria; phylum Bacillota_I; class Bacilli_A; order RF39; family UBA660; genus CALVUN01. The sequence continues at coordinate 303 of CALVUN010000083.1, read as the reverse complement.
TTAGAGATACAAGAGCTAGTTTAATCATATTTTTTTTGTTTTTACTACGTTCTTTAGTCTTATTTTTATTTAAGTGGCGATAAAAGTAGATAATTATTATTAATTCCCAAAGGAAAATAAAATCTTTTAATTGTAATACATTCTCAACAATAGCATCACCAACATCAACAATAGCTGTCGATGTTGCTAGAAGAGATATTGACGCAAATGATTTATAGTATGTATAATACATGGAATTAACTGTACATATTGCTACCATGATGATACTCATAATTAGAAAATATCGATTACGATTTTTCTTCT
>CALVUN010000082.1 GCA_944363595.1 uncultured Bacilli bacterium | reverse complement strand
TTCAGGGGGTTTTGGTTGAATTCACTCCTACATTAAGTCGTAGCGAGTGGTCATATTCTCATATTTCTATGTTTCCTATGACATCTTAATCATACCATTTTATTAAGTAAATAACAATACTTTTTTTAAAACTTTACATTTTTATTTAATTTTGTGTAAACTAATTTAAGTCGTCAATCTTTTCTAATTCTTTATATATATGGTTATATTGTTCTAAATGTTTATTAAAGGTATTTGACATAAAGTTTACAACATCATCTTTAACTCTAACTAACATTTTAAAATCACGATTTATATTTGCTAATATCAATCCTGTTTCTCCACTTTGTCGTACACCAAACAAATCGCCTTCACCACGATTTTCAAAATCATATTCACTTATTTTAAATCCATCGGTATTATTTTCTAAGAACTTTAGGCGATCACAATTTTCTTTAGATATTAGTATACAATAACTTTGGATATCTCCCCTTCCTACTCTTCCTCTTAATTGGTGAAGTGTTGATAAGCCAAATAAATTTGCATTAAAAATAACAATCATTGATGCATTTGGTACATTTACACCGACTTCAATTACAGTTGTTGAAATTAAAATATCAATTTTACCTTTTTCAAAATTGTGCATTATTTTTTCTTTTTCATTTGCATCTAATTTACCATGCACAACTTCAATTTTGGCAATTTTACCAAATGCTTTATTCATTTTTTCTTTTAATTCAATTACACTATAACTATCATCATCTTCTTCAATAGATGGTGCGATAACGTAGATTTGGTGTTTTTGATCTAATTCTTTTTTCATCATAGTTAATATTTCAAAAAGGTCTTTTTCTTTTTTTGCATATGTTATTACTTCTTTTCTTCCTGCTGGCTTGGTCATTATTGAAGAAACATCCATATCACCATAAATTGTTAATGCATATGTCCTTGGAATTGGAGTTGCACTCATTGAAAGAATATCAGGCATTACACCTTTATTTTTAAAATTATTTCGCTGATTTACTCCAAAACGATGCTGTTCATCGGTTATTACAAGACCTAAATTATTAAATACTATTTTATCTTGAATAAGTGCTTGTGTACCAATTATAAAGTCTATTTCACCATTTTTTAATTTTGCTAATATATCTTCTTTATTTTTTTTAGAAATTGAACGAGTTAGCAGTGCTATTCTTATATTATATTTAGAAAATAATTCAATTGCATTTTGATAATGTTGTTGAGCAAGTATTTCAGTTGGTACCATCATAGCAGTTTGATAACCCGCTAAAAAGTTAGCATATGCACTTATAAATGCAACAATGGTTTTACCACTACCTACATCTCCTTGAAGTAATCTGTTCATTCTTTTATCACTATTTAAATCACTAATTATTTCCATAGTAGCTTTTATTTGATCTGTTGTTAGAGTAAATGATAATTTAGAAATAAATTCTTTTATTTTCTCAATATCAATATTTCTTTTTATGGCTAATTTGTCATCTTTTATTTTTAATTTTAGATAATTTACTTTTAATAGATACATAAATAACTCTTCATATTTTAGTCTTTGACGTGCTTTTTTTAATAATAAAATATCACTTGGATTATGAATATTAATTAATGCTTCTTTTTTAGAAATAAAATTATATTTTTGGCTTATATAGTCTGGAATATAATCAATATAGTCATGCGTTGTTTCAAGTGCATTGATAATAAATTTTGCAATGTTCTTACGAGATAGACCTGATGTTGTATAATATACTGGTTCAATTATGGGAACTTTAGGTAATAATCCAAATCTTACTTCTTTGGCAACAATAGTATTTTTTAGGCGATCGTATTTACCAATAATAGTTACTTCTTTGCCATATTTTAATTCACTATTTAGATATACTTGATTATAAACGGTTACATTAACAATAGTTTTTTTGCAATTAATACGAAAAATTATTTTTTTTAGTTTTTTACTAAGAAAAATTGTTGTTGGTTGGCCTTCTACTATACCATCAATGGTTACGTTATCGCCATCATTAACAAGTGATAAATCTGTTCTTTTAATTACTTCATAGCGAAATGGATAATAATGAAGTAAATTGTCTTTGGTTTTTATTCCTAGTTTTTCTAATAGTGTTATTGTCTTGGGACCTATTCCAGGAATTTGTTCTAATTCATTCATATGTTCCTCCTATTTACATACCAATTATAACGCACATAATAGTAATTGTAAATAAAGTTAACTTAAAATTAAATTTTATTAAATAAGTAAGAAAAAAAAGAGATACATAAAAATCTCTTTTAGCTTTCTAATTTACTTTTTACAATTACATTTACTTTTCCCATATCGGCTCTGCCATTTAATTTAGGAGAAATTTCTTTCATTATTTTCCCCATATCTTTCATAGAAGTTGGATTAATGGATGTAAATGCTTCATCTATTATTTTGTTTACTTCTTCTTCAGATAATTGGGGAGGCATATATTTAGTTAATATTTTTATTTCTTCTTCATTTTGTTTTACTAAATCTTCACGATTTGCTTTACTAAATTCTTGAATTGAATCTTTACGCATTTTTATTTGTTTATTAACGACACTAATTATTTCATCGTCTGTTAAATCTTCTTTCTTGTTAATTTTTTCTAATTGAATAGCACCTTTTAACATTCTAATAACATTTAATTTGAAACTTTCACGACTTTTCATCGCTTCTTTCATATCTTCATTTATTTGTTCTAATAAAGTCATTTTAGTCACTCCCTAATATTTTTTTTATAATTCTAAACTGATTTATGATTATTTCGTGTTGAATTATAACTTCTACGAGAATTATTATTATTATTATTACGTGCATTACGACGAGAATTGATAGTATTAATTTTCTTTTCTTCTTTTCTTCTTACACCTGGCTTTTTATAACCATTTGCTCGTTCTTTAGCTATAGAAAGGGTCCCACTACGCGCTACTTCAGTCTTAAAACGTTTTAGGGCAAATTCTAAATCATTATCTCTAACATTTACTGACACTACTTATACCTCCCTTCCCATGTAGTTAAATTATATCATTATTTGATATAATATTCAAGGCTTTTGGAGATGTTTTTGCTTGTTCGTGGTATGTTTATGTCTTTTATTTTACTCTGTTTCGTACGTCCAGGTATTAATTCCTCCCATGTCATAGACATTACTATATCCTAATTCAGTTAGTTTTTGTGCCGCCTCTTTACTTCTTTCTCCACTTTGACAATATACGTATATTGTTGTATTTTTATCAAGATCAATACTATCTATATTGTCTAGAGGTATGTTTATAGCATCGATAATATGTTTTTCATTATATTCTGAAGTTGTCCTTACATCGATAACTACAATACTATCATCTAATGACATAGCTTTATATGCTTCTGCTTGGTCAATTGTTTTGTAACTAGAATTTGAGCACCCTACTAGTGTTATAGATAAGAAAATTGTAATTATTATTTTTTTCATTGATTACGCACCGCCTTAAACATTTTTTTCCATAATCCTGTTGAGGAATAATTTAATATACCAACTTTATAAATACGAAGGCCATATTTGAATAAAAGTATTATTGATATGATAAGAATAATTGTTGATATGATGACATCAATAATGGATATTTGACCTAAAATTAGTAATGCTGGGGATAATAAAGCTGATATGAATGGTACATATGATAGAATTCTTATAAATAATGAGCCATCAAACATAACTGCCATCATTGCAAGATAATACCCTATTAATGATATTATGACAATTGGTGTTTGTACTTGTTGATAGTCTTCAATATTGGTAGTCATAGAGGCTAAAATACCTGCGACTAATGAATATGCTACTAGAGTTAATAACATTAATATTAACGTTAGTGGAATAATATAAATTAAGTTATTTAAAATACCTGAACTATTTAGAGTTGTAATAACATCTCCTAATCCTGCTGTTTCAACCATACTGCTTATATTATTAACACCTGTTGTAGCCATACGAATAATAAGTGCAATAACAACATCTACAATAAGAATTATTCCTTGTAAAATGACAAAAATATTACTTGCTAATAATTTAGAAAAGAAATGAACTTTTGGAGAAACATTAGATATAATTATTTCCATACCTCTTGTGGTCTTTTCTTCATTAATTTCTGCACCAATCATTTGCACTAAAAATAATGTTAACATAAAAAATGGTAAAATAATGATAGGAAAAGCTACTCCCATTAATAATTCCATTGTTTCATCGTTACTCTGTGAATCGTCTAACTTTATTTTTTCAATTGTAACACTTTTATCAATCACTGCTAGTTTATCAGGAGTAATATTATAATAATTTAAAGCAATATTACTTTTGACACTATTAAGGGAACTTGTAATTATCTGAGAAATTAGAACATCAACTCCACTATTGCTAATTAAACTTGCTTTTATGAAGTTGGTATTATCGTCTTCTAAAATTAGTAAAACTTTATTTTCTTCTTTCACTTCTTCTTTGGCTTTTTCCTCAGAATCTTCATAAAGAGTGATATTTGCTTTAGTGGTGTCTTCTAGATAACTACTGGCTTGTTCGTATGTTGATTTAAATTCATCATATATCTGTTCTTCGGTATTATCTATAACTAAGATATCTGTTGTATTGTCAAAGTCACCGCCGAAAAATTTAACTAAACTATCTGCATTAACTAGACATACAATAGCCACTAAAATAATAATATTAGCAATAGCAAACCATTTGGTTTTTATTTTTTTGTTTAGACTTATTTTTGTTAAAAACTTTAATTTATTTTTCATATGTTTCACCTACTTTTTCGATGAAAATTTCATTCAGTGAGGCATCTTCTACACTAAATTTAGTAATATTATCACATTTGCTGATAGCTTTAAATACATTATTTACATATTTTTTATCTTCAATTTTGACAAGGTAATTATCACCATTTTTGGTAATATCAATAACTCCTTTGACGTTTTTTAATTTTTTGGTATCTATATCTCCACAAATTATGATATTTTTTTTACGGTATTCTTCTTTAATATCTTTTAGGTAACCATTAATGACACTTTTTCCTTTAACTAATACTACTAATTTTTCACAAAACATTTCAACATGTTCCATGCGATGAGATGAAAAGATAATACTAGTACCTTTATTTTTTAGTTCCAAAATTGTTTGTTTGAATAATTCAACATTTATAGGATCTAATCCTGAAAATGGTTCATCTAAAATTAATAATTTGGGTTCATGGATAATTGAACTTATGAATTGTATTTTTTGTTGGTTTCCTTTTGATAACTCTTTTATTTTTTTATTTTTATAGTCTTTGATATCAAAACGTTCTAACCAATAATCTAATTTTTTTTCAATACTGTCTTCTGGCATTCCTTTTAAAACACCATAATATTTTATTTGATCTAAAACAGTCATTTTAGTTAGTAAACTTCTTTCTTCTGTCAAAAAGCCTATTTGATCGGTAACACTGTAATCGATTTTTTTACCATCTAAAAGAATACTGCCTGTATAATCATCAATTAAGCCCATAATCATTCTAAAAGTTGTTGTTTTTCCTGCTCCATTTAGGCCTAGTAAACCAAATATTTCACCATCCGCTACATCGAAACTAAGATCATTTACAGCACATAAATCACCATAATATTTTGTTACATGTTCTACTTTGAGCATTTCAATTTACCTCCGTATTAATTATATATAAATTTTGATAAATAGTAAAGAAAAATAAACAGAAATCTGAAATCTGTTTATCTATTTTGTTTGAATTTGTTAATTATTATTTTTTATTGATCAATATACCAACTTTTATTAATATCAGCATTACTACTCATTGGCTCTGGATTTGGCTTATCTAAAGTTACTAAAACGGGCATCCGGAAGGCATTACCAAAAATCATACATGTTCCTGGATGAAGGGTTTTTAATTTACTTATAATGCTTTCTTCAGCATTAGGAATTATAGCACTTATGAAAGTTAAATCTTTGGGATGAAACATTTTAAATATGAGAAAATTACTGCATTGAGAAATAGCTGTTTCACTAATTTCAGATGGTCTTTGTGAAATTAGTCCTAATATTAGGCCATACTTTCTTCCTTCTTTAGTGATACGATCGAAAATATTATAACCTATTATTTTTGTGTCTGTATCGTTTTGGACATAACGATGTGCTTCTTCTAAAACGATATGAAATGGTAGAGATGCTCTTTTTTTCAATGTTACAATATAATCAAATAATAATTTAGAATATATTTTTACTAAGGTTTTGGCGAAACGATCATCGACATAATTGATATTAAAATTAATGACTTGAACTTTTCTTCCTTCATTTGAAGTTAGTAGCCATTTAATATATTCATCTCGATTTATATATGTTGGAAAGTCAAAATATGTGGCATATTCACTGTTAATGATGGAATTTAATCTTATTTTTAAAATATTGGCATAGTCATAAACTTGCTCACTATTTAAGTATCCTTCACTTACTAAAGCAAAATCTAATGCTGTAGAAAAGTCATTTAGGCTATAACTGAAATTTCCATTAGGAAAAGTTAATTCAAATTCATCTCCAACTAGGCTTTCTAGATATGATATAACAGATTCTATATCGGCAATTTTGCCATGCTCATCAATATAAAGACATTGTCTTATTGTTCTTGACCACCCACCTTTAACAAGGGCTTTTTCTAAATTTAATTCTTGGGTATGGAATTTGGATAAAACTGAAATAACTTTATTTCTTATTTCATGGGGTTGATCTAAAGCAAAAATTATATCTAAAAGACAACGGGCAATAATATCATTTTTTTGTTTTATGACTGATTCTTCATTTTTGGAAAAAAATCCTACTAACTTTAAAGCTTTTTCAATAATGGGAATTTGGGCCTGATTATTGGCATTTAATAGAAGTGCTATATCATCAACCCCTAATAACCAAAAGGGAATTTTAACAATTTCATTAGTTGTACTTTTTACATTGGTAGTATATATTTTGTAGTTAATATTTTCGTTATAATCTCCTATATTGTTGAAAGCTCTTTGATATTCACCATAGGCATCAAATAAAAATATGTTTGTACGATATGGTAATTTTTTAGCTTGATAAAAAATGCTTTGAATTATTTTTGCAACTGAATAACTTTTACCAGAACCTGTATTACCTAAAATTGCAAAATGATTAGAAAAAAAGGTATTTATATCTAATTTTATTTGATAATTACGATAGACAAATGAATTACCTAGAACAATTGAATTGTTGTTTGAATTTCTAAATATTATATCTAATTCTTCTGTAGTAATTAAATTTATCGTGCTTGCAAAACTTGGTTTATTTATATCTCCATAGATAAAATTATTATTAATTATTTCCCCTACTAAGGTAATTGTTGCTATTCCATTATTGATATTAATTATTTCCCCTACTATTTTGGTATTCCCTTCTGTAAAAACGACGTTCTTACCTATAATATTGGTAATTTCATAAATATTGATATCTAATTTTACCATAACTTTATTTTCTTCTATTCCAATTATTTTTCCTAACATATTTTCCTCCTAAATGTGATATTTGTGTGTAATAATTTAACAATTTTTATATTTTGATTATAAAATATAATTTTTTTAACTTCTTATTTTCATATAATTAACAATAACATATATAAATATCTTTTTCAAGATTTTATTCTTAAATTAATACTAATTTTTTATTTAGTAAAATAAAAAAGGACCTTTTGATTAGTCCTTATTTATTTTCTTCTTTTTTAGTTGTTGCTTTCTTTGTTGCCGTAGTACTTGCTTTTTTTGTTGCTGTTTTTTTAGTAGTAGTTGTTTTCTTTGTTACTTTTTGTTCATCTTCTGCCACTACTGCTTTTACTTCTTCTTTTTTACTAGCAGCTTTGTTTTCAATTTTTGTTTCTTTTGGTGTGTATTTTTTTCCTTCTAAAGCATCCTTAGCTATTTTAACTAATTCAGCGAATTGATTCATATCTTCAATTGCCATTTCACTTAACATTTTTCTGTTAATTTCAATTCCTGCAATACTTAAACCATTGATGAATTTTGAATAACTGATTTCATTTTCACGACATGCTGCATTAATTCTAGTAATCCATAGTTTACGGAAATTTCTTTTATTTTGTCTACGATCACGATAGGCATATTTTCCTGAATGCATTACTTGTTCGTGAGCTGTTTTATATAATCTATGTTTACTTCCAAAGTAACCTTTAGCTTCTTTTAATACTTTTTTTCTTCTTGCACGTGCAACTGTGCCACCTTTTACTCTTGTCATTATTTTCCTCCTTCTAATACTATATCATATCTTTAATTCTTTTATAATCTGATTTGTGAAGTTCGTTGGCATTTCTTTTTTGTCTACTTCTTTTAGCAGATTGTTTACCAGTATTATGTAAACCGCCTTGAGCACAAATTTTAATTGAACCACTTTGTCTTATATTAAGAACTTTTTTTAAGCCTGAATGAGTTTTCTTTTTATTTTTTTTCTTCTTTGCCATTTTTAATCCTCCTTCTATTTTTTAGGCATTAATTGCATAAAGATACTTTTTCCTTCAAATTTTGGTTGAATTTCAACCTCAGCAACATCACTAAGAGCATCAGCAAAGCGTGATAATACATCTTTAGCTAATTCCGGATGAGTTATTTGTCTGCCTTTAAATCTGATACTAGCTTTAATTTTTGCACCTTTTTCTAAATTCTTACGGGCATTTCTTACGCGTGTATCAAAATCATGTTTATCAATCGTAATTGATAATCTAAATTCTTTAATATCAATAATTGATTCTCTTTGTTTTTTGATTGCTTCTTTACTTTTTTTCTTCTTTTCATATTTGAATTTGTTGTAATCCATAATCTTACATACTGGTGGATTAGCATTTTCATTCATTAAAACGAGATCAAATCCAGCGTAATTTGCAAGGGTAAGTGCATCTTCTTTACTTTTAATACCCAATTGTTCCCCATTTGGACCAATAACCATTACATTACTGTATCTTATTTGTTCATTAATAGGGTTTTCTTTTTCTTTAGCTATAGCTAACACCTCCATAAAAAATGAATACTAGAAAGCAGTATTCATCATAAAAAACCTATATTTACTTTTTAATTTAGTTATAAGGCTTTTTTACCTATTGCTATTGGCAATCAGGTGAGATAAATACATCTTCTTTCCGTTTTCTTTATTGATTATATATTAAATATATGTAAATGTCAAGTAACATAATTATTTTTTTTGTCTTTTCTTAATTCTCAAAGTTAAATTTTATTTTTGTTGTTAAGTGGAATTTAGTTTTAGAAAAGATTATTATTTAATATTACTATCAATATATTTAATTACTTCTTCAATGGTTTGATTAAAATTAGTGAACGATACATTAAACCAAGTAATGTTCATCTGATTTTTAAAGAAGGTATATTGTCTTTTAGCATAATGCCTAGAATTCTTTTTTATTAATTCAATGGCTTCATTTAAAGTTATTTGGCCATCAAAATATTGATATAATTCTTTATATCCTATTCCATTTATGAGAGGCTTTGTATATATTTTTTGTTTATAAAATTTTTCTACTTCTTCAACTAACCCATCTTTTATCATTTTATCTACTCTTTGATTAATTCGATTATATAATATATCACGATTACATGTTAAACCAATAAAAATTGTGTTATATAATAATTTATTAGTTTTGTTTTGACTTATTGATTTTTTATTTTCTTGAAAATAATTTATAGCTCTTATTAATCTACGACGATTATTTGGATCAACTTTGTTATTTGGATCTATTTTTGTTAACATTTTATATAGTTCGTCATTAGTATAGTTATCATACTTTGAAGTTTGCTTTTCTTTTGATAATTGGTAATCATATAGGGCTGCTTTTATGTAGAGTCCAGTTCCTCCTACTAAGATTGGTGTTTTGTGTCTTTCTTGGATATCTTTAATAATTTTTCTTGCATCTTTTTGGTATTGATATATACTATATTCATCGTCTATTTCATTAATGTCAAAAAGATGATGCGGAATATTTTCTTTTTCTTCTTCTTTAATCTTGGCAGTTCCAATATTTAATTCTTTATAAAATTGCATTGAATCGGCATTTATAATTTCACCATCATATTTTTTGGCAATAGCAATACTAAGTGCTGTTTTTCCAACAGAAGTTGGACCTGTTATGACAATTATTTTATTCATTGATTATTCCCCCTTAATAAAAGTGCTTTATGTTTTGAAACGTTTTTACTTAATTCATCAATAAAATTATCATCTATTCTTCTCTGCCAAAATTTTATTTCTTTATATTGGCAATATAATAATTCATCAACTAGTTCAAAATCAAATTGATGTTTTGCATCTGCTATCTCTTCTATTTTATCCCATAGTAAGTCATCTAAAATAATGATTTTAAAATATGGATAGAAAAAATTATTACTTATTTCGTATGAATCTTTATCTATAGTTAGATTCATATTATTAAAAAAATGAATTATATAAAATAATGATATGTATTCATATAAATTTCGCTCTTTTTGATTAAAGTTAATGGTTATATAATCTTCATCTATTTCATTTAAAACTAAGTGAAAAGTAATTGAATTTATTTCACTACCGATTACTAAAGCTACAAAAGATTTTTTATTATTTTCTTTTTGACATAATTGATAGTAAAAGTTAAATAAACGATCTAATTCGCTAGTAATTATGTTAACATTGTTTTTAAACATGACTATCACATACTCCTTTTAAACATTTTTTCTAATTCATAAATACTAAAATGAATTATTGTTGGTCTACCATGAGGACAATTAAAGGGATTATGACATTTTCTTAAATCATTTATTAGACTTTCCATATCTTGAATGGTTATATTAGTATTTCCTTTTACACTTGCTTTGCAGGCCATTGTTGCAGCAAGGTGATCATGAAACTTAGCTAAATTAAAATTTTTTTCTTTTTTGATAATTTGTTCAAAAATTAGACGAATAGTTTTATTTTCATTATTTTTAGGTATCCATGTTGGAATTGTTGTTATTCTTAATGCTGATGATCCAAAATCTTCTATTTCAATATGTAAATTGTCTAATATTTCTTTATTTTCTTTGATAATGATGATTTCATTTAATGGTAATTCTATAATAATAGGAACAAGGGGACTTATTTTATTATTATTGGGATGAGAAATTTGATAAGAAAATTTCTCATAATTAATTCGTTCTTGAGCAGCATGTTGATCAATTAAATAAATTCCTTTCTCGTTTTGGCAACCAATATATGTACCTAGAAATAGACCAATGGGATATAATTCTGGTAATTTTTCTTTAATATCTACTTCTTCAATATAATCATTATTAATGATAGTTATTTTTTCTGGTTCTTCAGTAATTTCATCATCATTAAAATTTATTAATTTAGAAAGATTTTGAGTATATTCACTACTTGGTTCATTTATTTTATTTCTTTCTAAATCAAGAGAAATGTTTTCATAGCGAACTTCAGTATTTTTTTCTTTAACTTCTATTTTAGGTATTAATAGTTTATTATGTAATGCAGTTTTTATCATTTCACTTATCATGTCTTGTAAATCGTTAAAATTACTAAACTTTATATCTAACTTTGCTGGATGAATATTTACATCAATGAGACTTGGATCTGTTGTTATGTTTAATACAACAATTGGATATCTTGTTTCTTCTTTAAATCCTTGATACGCATCGTTAATAACACGATTTAAAATGGTGTTTCTAACAACACGACCATTTACTAAAATGCTAATATAATTTCGATTAGAACGATTTATTTCGGGAAGTGATACATAGCCATCAACATCATAATCATCATTGCTACTTGCTACTTTAATCATTTTACGGGCAACATCTACACCATAAATGGCTTTTATTACTTTTAATAGATTACCAGAACCATCAGTATTTAGTAGTTCTTTTTCATCGTTAGTTAAAATAAATTTTACATTAGGATATGATAAAGCCATTTTATTTACGTAATCAACGATGTTAGATAATTCTGTATAATAACTTGATAAGTGTTTTAAACGAGCTGGAGTATTGAAAAAAAGATTAGTAACAGTAATACTTGTACCTTTTCTAGCTTCAGAATTTGTATTTTCTAATATTTTTCCTCCTTTTATATGGATTAATGTCCCAGCATCTTTCTGGCAAGTTTTTAGAACTACTTCCGAAACGGAGGCAATCGATGGTAAAGCTTCACCACGGAAGCCTAAAGAACTTATTGAAAATAAATCATCATCCGTATACAGTTTACTTGTGGCATGTCGTTGAAATGCTAAAAGGGCATCTTCTTTATCCATTCCTATACCATCATCTATTACTTTTATTTTGCGAAGTCCTGCTTCTTCTAATTCTATTTTTATTTCATTAGCTTTAGCATCTATTGAATTTTCCACTAATTCTTTTACGATGGATACACACTTTTCGACTACTTCCCCTGCGGCTATTTTGTTACTTAAATGTTCATCCATTACTCTTATTTTAGACATACTTCCACCTTCTTAAGTTAATTATACACTAAAATATGAAAGATACAAAGAGAAATTAAAAATTAGTTACATCTTATAAACTATTTATGAATTTTAGTTATAATTGTTTTGGATAATTTAATTTTTAATTATTTGTTTTATATAAAAAACTACTAAGTAAATGTTAATTATTATAATTAACTTAGCAGTTTTATTCAAAATGAATTAAAAAGTTATTTTACTAGCTATATATTCTTCTACCTTATCTAGTGGTAATGTTAGTTGCTTCATAGTATCACGATCTCTTATGGTTACTGTATTGTTTTTTAAGGTTTCTTCATCCACTGTTATGCATAATGGAGTTCCTATAATGTCTTGTCTACGATATCTTTTACCTATACTTCCTGTTTCGTCATATGACACCATGAATTTTTTAGATAATTCACGATATATTTCTGTTGCTTTTTCACTATGATATTTTTTTACTAATGGTAAAACACATGCTTTATATGGTGCAAGATATGGGTGAAAAGACATTACTTCTCGACTTGAACCATCTTCTAATGTTTCATTGTGATAAGCATTACATAATATTGTTAAGACTAATCTTTCTACACCTAGAGATGGCTCAATTACATATGGTATATATTTTTCATTTGTTTCTGGATCTAAATATTGCATTGATTCACCTGAATATTTTTGATGTTGCGATAAATCGTAATCTGTACGACTAGCAATACCCCATAATTCTCCCCAGCCAAATGGAAATTTGTACTCTATATCTGTTGTGGCATTACTATAAAAGCTTAGTTCTTCTTGGCTATGATCGCGAAGACGTAAATTTTCTTCTTTAATGCCCAAACTTATTAGGAATTTTTGGCAATACTCTTTATAATATTTAAACCATTCTAATTCTGTACCTGGCTTACAGAAAAATTCTAATTCCATTTGTTCAAATTCTCTAACACGAAAAATAAAGTTACCAGGAGTTATTTCGTTTCGAAAGCTTTTACCTACTTGGCCTATACCAAAAGGTACTTTTAGGCGCATACTTCTTTGAACGTTTAGGAAATCAGCAAAAATACCTTGTGCTGTCTCTGGGCGCAAATAAATTGTACTTTTAGAATCTTCAGTTACACCTTGGAATGTTTTGAACATTAAATTAAATTGTCTTATATCAGTATAGTTTACTTTACCACATTTAGGGCATGGTATTTGATGTTCATTTATATATTTTATTAATTCTTCATTATTCATAGATGCTGCATCTATGTGAGCATAGTCTTCTACTAATTTATCTGCGCGATGGCGAGTTTTACAACTCTTGCAATCAATTAGAGGATCAGAAAATGTTGATATGTGACCACTTGCTTCCCATACTTTGGGATTCATTAAAATAGCACTATCAAGGCCAACATTGTTTGGATCTTCTTGAATGAACTTCTTTAACCAAGCATTTTTTATATTATTTTTTAATAATGCTCCTACAGGACCATAATCCCATGTATTAGATAATCCTCCATATATCTCACTTCCCTGGAAAATAAATCCATATTGTTTACAAAGACTTACTAATTTTTCCATTGTTAATTCTGTCATTTTATCTTTCCTTTCTTAATATAAAAGAAAGAGACTCTTTATTACTTAAGGACGAGTTAGACCCGCGGTTCCACCTTAATTATTCTATAATTAGAATCTCTTTCTTTTATATAGCTCCAAGTTTTCCAGACTTATCTTCGCTTTTCTTTTGATTAATGTATTTTTATTTTATTATAAATATTTTAGTTAGTCAAGTTATTTACTAATATTTTACTGGTATATTTTATTTGTCCTTTAATATAATATTAATATGAAAAAGAAAATTAATGTTAAAATTTTGATTATTTGTATTATTATTCCTCTTGTGGTGGGAGGATTATCTAGTTTGTTTATGATGGGTAGTAATCAATATAATGATTTGTTATTACCTACTTTTGCACCTCCAGGATGGTTATTTCCAGTTATGTGGACTATTCTTTATATTTTAATGGGTATTTCTTGTTATTTAATATTTATTTCTAATGATAAAGATAAAAATAAAGCTCTTATTGTATATGCTCTTCAGTTATTTATTAATAGTCTTTGGACACTTTTCTTTTTTAGATTAGAATGGTATTTATTTTCTTTCTTTTGGTTGATTTTACTTCTTGTTTTAATTATTTATATGATTTATTGCTTTTTTCCTATTAATAAGAAAGCTTCTTTATTACAGATACCTTATTTGATTTGGGTATTATTTGCTAGTTATTTGAATTTAGGAATTTATATATTAAATCGTTAGTTTATAAAGCACTTTAACGTGCTTTTTTATTTATTTAATATATCTATTGCTTTCATTATCGCTATTTTACCATATGAATATGTTAATGATCCTTGTTGATAAGCTATATATGGTTCTCTTATTGGACCATCACATGATAATTCAATGGAACTTCCTTGAATGAAACTACCAGAAGCCATAATTACTTGATTTTGATATCCAGGCATATCCCATGGAATTGGCGATACATTGGAATCAATAGGACTTGCTGATTGGATTGCTTGGCAATACTTAATTAATTTTTCAGGACTGTGAAAAATAATATTTTGAACAATATCTACTCTTTCTTCATTATATTTTGGTTCCACTTCATAACCTAAATAATCCATTACATAACTTGTTAAAACGGCAGTTTTTAATGCAGAATTGACAACTGATGGTGCCATAAATAATCCTTGCAAAATGCATTTATTCATATTTAAACTTGGTCCAACTTCTTTTCCTTCTCCTGGTAAGTTTAAACGTTCACTACATAGTTTAATTAATTTTTCCTTTCCTACTATGTATGCTCCATTAGGAGTTATTCCTCCTCCTAAGTTTTTAATTAAAGAACCAACAACTATATCAGCCCCTACTTCAGTTGGTTCTTTTTTAGAAACAAATTCACAGTAACAATTATCGACCATAATGATAATGTTGGGATTTATTTCTTTTATAAATTTTATTACTTGGGAAACTTTATTTATTGATAAACTTTTTCTTGTAGAATATCCTTTACTACGTTGTATTTCAATAACTTTGATATGGGGATTATTTTTTATTTTTTTCTCTATTTCTTTATAATTGAAATCATCAGATATAAGGTCTACTTGGTCATAGTTAATATTAAAACTTTTAAGAGAACTTGGATTGTCTACTAAGCCAATTACTTCATCTAGTGTATCATATGGTTTACCTGTTATACTTAATAATGTATCATTGGGTCTTAGT
The DNA here is from genome assembly GCA_944363595.1 of uncultured Bacilli bacterium. Lineage (GTDB taxonomy): Bacteria > Bacillota_I > Bacilli_A > RF39 > UBA660 > CALVUN01. The sequence continues at coordinate 8,137 of CALVUN010000082.1, read as the reverse complement.
AAAGCAAAAAGGCAGACTGTTAAAGCATGGGATCCTGAAATGAATTGACTTCTTACAAGTGCATCTTCAGCATGGAAAATATCTGCATAAATTTTTTCGATAATTGCTCTTCCTTCATCGTTATAACCATAACCTGTTGTGCTATTAAAATGACTTTCATTCAAGTTGTTTTTAGTAAAGGCATTTAATACTTTAATACTATTATAATCACATATGTTATCTAATTTTTGATAGATATTTTTTAATTTTTGCTCACTTTCACTTACTATTTTTTGACTTTCAATACTTGTTTTTAAATTTTCAAACATTAGTAACCTCCATCTACGCGGATAATTGCATTATTAACATAACTTGCATCGTCACTTGCTAAAAATAAGATTACTTTAGCTATTTCGTCAGTTCTAGCAAAACGACGAAGATTTATTTTAGATATTTCTTCTTTAATATACTTAGAATCTAAATTAGCATTCATAGGTGTATCTACCCATCCAGGGCAAACACAATTTACATTAATGTATGGTGCTAACTGTTTGGATAAATTATGTGTTAAAGAAATGACACCTGCTTTAGATGCATCATAATCTAAACTATATGGGTAATAGGTATCAATACCATTTGTAGAACTTACATTAATGATTTTACCTTGTTTTTGTTTAAGCATATAGATGCTTGCATATTTACTAACTAGAAATGTTCCTATTAAATTGACATCTAATATTCTTTGAAAGTTTTCTTTAGTCTTATCTTCAAATGTTGTATCAATAGCAATACTAGCATTATTAACTAATATATCAATATGACCAAAAGTACTTATTATTTGATTAATCATATCAATTACTTCATCTTCATTGGAGATATCTGCTTTTATGGCTAATACTTTAATGGGATATAATGATTCTATTTGTTTTTTTAAGGCCAATGCTTCTTTTTTACTTTTATTATAATTTATAATAACATTACTGCCTTTTTTAGCAAATTCAATGATGGTTGTTCTACCTATTCCTTGGGATGAACCTGTTACTAATACAACTTTATTTTTAAAATTCATATTTTTACCTCTCTTCTTGCTTATTATATCATGGATAATTTAGGTTGTAAATGATGATTTCAACAGCAAATTTGCTATTTGTTTATTTTTGTGATAGAATATTTAACTATATTTAAAGGGATTTGGTGGTGATGTTATGAATAATTTATTTTTAAATCAACTTAGTATAGGAGAATTTTTGGCTTATTATAGTAAACTTAGTGAAAATGAATTAATAAAAATGGTTCAGGATGGTAGTTTAGAAAATGTCAATGATGATATATTCAGAATGTTTTTCTTACGTTCTAGCAATAAAATTAAATTAATGATATTAGATAATGCTAATTTATTTGAAAAGGTTATAAAAATAAGTCCTTCTAAAAGTGGAAAAACTGTTTTTGAATTGGTAGATAATTGTATTATTGAAAAAATTATTAATAGTAAAGAGGCTATTTTATATATTAAAGAAATTATTGAATATTGTAAAGTAGTTAATGATAATATTTTAGATATTATTATTAACTCAATAAATAAGGATAATTTTGAATTAGGTAATGAGATTTTATCAATAATAAATGATTATTTGAAAACTAAATTTAATTGTGATTCATATATTATTGATTTATTTAACAATAGTGTTAAAAATGGTGTTAATCCTCTTTATGCACTTCGAATTAGAAATGAAATAGAGTTATTTATTTTAGCTAAATTTGGTCTTGTTGTACATGTTAAAGATACTTGTGGTGATGAAATTCTTTTAAGCAATAATAAATGCTATAGTTATAGTTTATTAAAAAAAATTAGTACTAAAAAAATTAATACTATTATTAAAACTTTTAAAAATAAAAGTGTAGATACTGATGAAAATATCTTTATTGCTTCATTAACTTTATATGCTATTTTTGGCTATGATAATGCTTATAAAATAGCTAGAGATTTTTTTACATATTTGACTCCCATGGCAATCAATAGAATTGGTATTAATGGCTTTAAAGATGAAAGACGTGAATTTCGTTTAGGTCATCAAAAGTGCTTCTACTATTATGGAATTGAAGATGATACAATAAAAGCGATTGATGACAATGATATTAACTTCTTTGCTAATTTTCTTATTTATAAGTCTGACAGAGAAAAATATATGCTTATGTGCTTTATTAAAAATAAAATTATGAATGTCTCTTATGATAAAAAGAGGGAGATTATTAAGGAGATTTTAGTAAATAAAATTAATGAAAGAGAAAATAATTTTAAAAATATTTATATGGCTGATTTAAAGAAAAGATTGGATTTTAAGGGTAAAAGATCTATTCTTAGTGCTAAAGATATTGTTACGTTACTTGGTAATTGTAACTATCCATTGACATTAGATAAAAAAGGTAATGCTATTATTGATGAGCAACTTCAATCTTTTTTACTTGGTAATTGTAAGAATGATAATGATGCTCTTTTACGAATTATATTGAATGGGGAAGCTTGGGGTCTTAATACCACGATCGATCAAGTTATTAGTCAATTTGATACTTTTAAAGATGTTGTTGCTAAGTCTAATGGAAATTTATCTTTAAATTCTATTCTTGATGTTATTGATATTTCTAAATCTAATTTATATAAGTTAGAACCTGATTTGTTGGATATTACTTTGGAAACTTTATCTAAAATTATTAAATCAAGAACTTATTGTGTTTTAAATGAAGATGATATTGTTAAAAAAGTATTTGAATTACATAGGAAAAGAAAATGGAAAATAGCTTCTTCAATTCCTACAGTTGAAGGAAGAACTAGTGAATTTGATTATAAAGTTGCTCCTTTTGATGCTGAATATTTATTACGAGTTGGTGTTGATGCTGGTAATTGTATGAAAGCTGGGGCTATTGGAGAAGATTTTTTAGAATATTGTTTAACTAATAAAAATGGTGTTATTGTGTATTTGAATGATAATCGTGGGAATAGCTATATTTGCCCTTTTGTTAGAAGTGGTAATGCTATTCATTGTAATGGTATTGACCCAGTGCCCCCTGCTGAGGTGTTGGATGATATTATGGATACATTAATTTTGTTTGGAAAAAATGTTTGTCAGGAATCTAAAAAAGATAATCGAGATCATTTTTTAAATATTGAAGTAGTTACAATAACAGATTTACATATTCATGATTATATGTCACGCAATAAATGGGAAATCTATCATTTAGATGAACTTATTCCTTTGGATACACATATTTATACAGATTATAATAAAACTACAATTACTAATTATATTTTATATAAAAGTGATACTTATGATAAGAATTATTATTATTTATCTGATGATGAATTTGTACAAAAAAGAGCACCTGTTTTTAAATATAATGTTAAAGAGGAAATTGATCAGGAAAGGATAAGTATTATTGTTAATAGTATTTTATATTCTGATATTGAGTTTATGCCATTTCCTTTGGAACAAAAAGATATGTTAAGAAGAAACTATCATAATATTGATGTTACTAATTTTATTTATTTTGAAGGGAATAAGGATTGGTTTGTTGCCGTCGATAAAGATGGTAAGGTTTTTACTAAATTTTTACCATGGGATACGAGAGCTAAATTTGAATATATGAATGCTTTAAAATCTACTCATGATGTATTTTGTAATATTTTAAATAATGAAGCTAAAAATAAAAAAAAGAAAAGATGTAAATAATGTCTTTTCTTTTTTTATAAAATTAAACCCTTGATATACAAGGGATTATATACTTAATGGGACGGACAGTGGGAATCGAACCCACGCATGTTGGAACCACAATCCAATGTGTTAACCACTTCACCATGTCCGCCAGTACGTATATAATTCTATCATACTTTCAAAGGTTTGACAAGATATTTTTTGTATTTTTTATTCAATACTACTAATATCAATTACGTCTGTTTCATAACTATATTTTATTGTTATAGTAGAACCAGGGGTTAGAAATGGTAATTTATTACTATTTACAGATATTTTTGCTTTATATTTTTGATCATCTGTATCAGTTAAATAATAGTAAGTATTACCCTCGATTATTGCTGTATTTATACTTTTTATTGTAATTTGTTTAGTTGTTAGATTGTCTTCACTAGGTGTTAATGATACATTGTTTAGATAGTTACTAGCTGCTTTTTCAATACCTAACGATGAGTCAGTAACCACTACTTTTTGATAGTCTTCTACATCAACAAAGGCATACATTTTAACTAATCCAGCATTATCTTTTAAACTCATTAAATAAGTTGGTCGACCTTTTAAATTGATTAATAGTGGAAAAGTAGCTTGGTAGCTCATCTGTTGTACTTGACCTTCAGCAGAAGCCATGGCTGAATATTCTTTTGCCCCCGCGACTGAATAGAAATGTGTTTCTTTAGTACGCATATTGCAAAGAATAAAGCCTATATTTGATTCATCAGCAAGAACTGATGTTATGCCAGTATATAGATATACATCATCATTCATTACCATATAGTTATATCCTTCAGTACTTATTGTTACATCTTTTTGTCCTATAATGGAATTAAAGAAACCATTTTTATAACTACCCCAATTGTCTATTTGTTCAATAATTAACTCAGGACTATAGACATGATCAACCCATGTTGGAACATCTTTAACATTATATTTTTTACTTTCTCCTGTAATAGGATCTAAAATAACAACGCCAGTTATTTCTTTTTTTACACTTATACCTGTATATTTGACAGTCGGTACAATCCAATATGGATTTCCATCATTATCGATTTCAAAATTTGGTTTATCAAAAATCTCAGTTGGATATGAAAAACGTAATTTTCTTTCTAATTTTTCATTAAACATTGCACTTGGCATATACTTCATACCTTTTTCTAATTTTACAAGTTCTGCTTCACCATCAACTGAATTTACAGTTATATATCCAGTTATTCCTTCACCACGATTAGTGAAATATTTGATAAATGATGCATATTCAAGAGGAGTAACTCGGATTATTTCATTATTATAATTTATTTGAGTATATAAATCTGATACAGTAAATTGACTTACTAGTTCAGACATTTGCCCCATAACACGGTCTCCTAATTTTTGACTTGATGCTTTATCTAATAGTGGTAGTGACTTAAAATCTGCTTCGGCAATATCTTCTGTAAAATTATTATCTTCTAAAACGGTAATACGTTTACTATAGTTTTTAGCATTAAAAAGTGGTGATACTGCAATATTTACAATAAGAATTATTATTATTATTGCTCCTACTAATAAAATACTTATGTCTTTATATTTATTTGGTTTATTTGCAATAATAATAAAATCTCTAAGATTATTTATTTTAAAGATGGCAAGTATTTTATAGAAAATAAAGACCATAAGAAGATATATCCAAAAATTAATATCATGAATATTTAAAGCTGGCAAAGTTAGATAATATAAAGCAATGGCAAATATTATTGTTATTACTATTATAATTATTGTTTTTTTCTTTTTCATAATTTTCTCCTTCTAATTACATTATATCATAATTATATGTTTTAGAAAATATTATAATCGACTTGGATTAACATCTATTTCAACATTTATTTTATTTTCTGTTTTATAAATATTATCAAGGTTTATTAGAGTTTGTTTTAATTTTTGATCTTTACGATATTTTATTATGCATTGATAATTATAAATATTATTTATTTTAAAGATTGGTGCCATAGTTGGGCCTAATATGATTGTTGTTTTATCAACATTTTTTCTTAGATAATTTCCTATTTTATTTGCATGTTCAAAACCTAATTGATAATCTTTAGCATATATTTTTACTAATGTTATATAGTAATAAGGGCTATATCCTAACTTTTTTCTAATTTGCATTTCTTCTTTATAAAATCCTAAATAATCGTGATTCTTGGCATATTGGATACTGTAATGTTCTGGATTATAGGTTTGAATAATTACTTCACCTGGATTATCACTACGTCCAGCTCGCCCTGATACTTGGCATAGTAATTGAAATGTTTTTTCACTACTTCTAAAATCAGGTATGTTTAGTGTTGTATCAGCATTAATGACCCCTACTAAGGTGACTAAGGGAAAATCTAATCCTTTAGCGATCATTTGTGTACCTAAAAGAATGTCATATTTATGATTGCCAAAGTCTTCAATTATTTTTTCATGTGCTCCTTTTTTATTTGTTGTATCTAGATCCATTCGGATAACTCTTGACTTAAATTTGTTTTTGATTTCTTCTTCTAATCGTTCAGTCCCTAAACCAAAATCTTTTGTTTCTTCATGGCCGCATTCAGGACAGATATGGGGCCTTTTTTGAGTATAACCACAATAATGACATCTTAGATTATCGCTTGTTTTATGATATGTTAAGCTTATATCACAATTAGGGCATTTAATAACATGACCACAATTACGGCATGTTATCATCGATGAATATCCTCTTCTATTTAATAATAATATGATTTGTTCATGACGATCTAACCTCTTTTGAATTTGGTCTTGTAATTCTTGGGATAAAATAAAATGACCTTTTTTTACTTCTTGTTTCATATCGACGATATTTACATGAGGAAGAGGTTTATTATTGGCTCTTTTGGGTAAGGTTAGTAGCTTATAAACATGATTTCCCGCTTTGGCAAATGATTCTAAAGATGGCGTAGCACTTCCTAATAAAACAGGGCATTGATGGTATTTACTTCGCAATATTGCTACATCTTTAGCATTATACCTAGGATGATTATCTTGTTTGTAAGTACTTGTGTGTTCTTCATCGATGATAATAATTCCTAAATTGTCTAATGGGGCAAAAATAGCACTTCTAGCACCAATAACAATTTTTACTTCTCCCCTTTTTATTTTGCGATATTCATCATAACGTTCTGATGCTGATAGTCCACTATGAAGGATAGCTATATTATTATGAAAACGATTTACAAAGCGGCCAACGATCTGAGGAGTTAGACTTATTTCAGGCACTAACATAATTGCTGTCTTATTTAATGTTAGGACATAGTTAATTATTTCCATATAAACTTCAGTTTTTCCAGATCCTGTTACTCCGTACAATAAATATGTAATTGGTTTATCAATATTATCTTTTACTGCATCTACTACTTTTTGTTGATCATTATTTAATTTTACTTCATGATAATGGGGATCTTCTTTGGCTTGAAAGCGATAAGCTTCTTTAGCAATTATTTTAACTAGATCATGTTTTATAAGTGTTTTAATGGCACTATCAATTCGTGTTATTTTTAATTCTTTATTTTGTTTTATTTTCTCTAATAGTTCTTTTTGTTTAGGATAATGGCAATGTTCAATGTATTTTTTAATTGTTTGATCATCTTGATTTATAATAAGATATTTGTCTTTTTTTATATTAATATTAGTATGAATACTTGCTTTTAAGGCTTTAGGTAACATGGCTTGGTATGCACTTATTAATGAGCAAAGTGTTGTTTCTTTTATTTGTTTTCCTAATAAAAGCATTTCTTCATTTAAAATTGGCTCAGTATCTATTACATCTATAATAGGCTTTAGATTTAGGTTATCTTGATAATTTTCAAAAAGAGAAAGAACAAATCCTTCAATTGTCTGTTTGCCAAAATTTACTTTAACACGAATTCCTATTTGAATTTGTGCTTTTAATTCTTCGGGAACATAATAGACAAATTCACGGTCGACACTTTTGGCTCCTATTTCAACTAATACATTTGCATACATAATATCACCAACTTTATATTTAGTATAATTTATTATTTAATTGACGTCAAGGGATACGTAATTAGTTAATTTATTAGTAATTATAAAAAATGAAGGCTTGTTTTGAAGTCTTCATTATAATTTTATTATATATATTAAACATTTACTTCTTTTAATATTTTAATTAATTCTTTTTCACTAGGAACTGTGCCTTCACTTATTTTTTTATTATTAAGAATAATGGTCGGTGTTACTTTGATGTTGTATTTTTCTTTAGCAGATATGGGAATTTCTTCAACATCTATTTTCATCGCTAAATTTTTTTCAGCTTTTTTGATATTTTTTATTATTTTTAGACCATTACTGCAATCAGAACCAATTATTTTTAAATGCATATTATCCCTCCTTTAATTTTTGTTGTTTTTATCCTT
>CALVUN010000081.1 GCA_944363595.1 uncultured Bacilli bacterium | reverse complement strand
GAGATGAGAGAGTGTCATATTTTTATTGCTATTACCAATAAGGTAAGGAGTAATAAAATGATAGCAATAAGACGAAGGACTTTTATTATAAAAGTTCTTTTCTTCATTTCTATCCCTCCTTTCTTCTTAAGATTGGAGGACGACACTCACATTAAATGTTCCTGCTAGAATTATATAATAATGTATTCATAAAACAAGCGAATAAGAAATGTTTTTGATAAAATTTCAAAAATATATGTTACAATTTAAATAGTGATTGCTTCTTATATTAAATTGCCGGTAAGTAGTAGATGACTTTCCCAATGGCACCATTGGGAAATTAGTCGAACTAATCGACTTTAATATATGAAAGGTTAATTTCGATTAACCTTTTTATATTGCTCGAATGAGCCTGATAGTTATGCAAATAATAATGGAAAAATTAGAAATTGAAGAATCTTTAGAAAAGAAAGTGAATAATATCTTTAAATTTTTAAATATGAAAGAAAAATTTGGGATTATCAATACTTAATGAATTATGGTAATGAAAATTATATGGATTTTTATATCTATAATGAAAATGGTTGTATAATATTGATGATATAAGCATTAATTTTTTTCAAACACAACATTCTATAAAAACATATGCTATGAATGTAATAAAAGATAATTTGAAAATTTTTTATTCTGCTGATACAGGTTATGATAAAAATATTACTACATTTTTAAATAATTCTGATATATTAATTTTCGAAGCTAGTTTTTAAAAAAATGGCAATATAAGTCATCTAAGTGCTTGAGTACCCTGCAATTATTGCTAGTAAAAGTAATGCAAGAAGATTAGTGTTAACTTATCTTTGGCCAGAAATTGACAAATCTGAATATGTTAATGAAGTAAAAAAAATCTTTCAAAATGTTGCTTTTGCCATGGATGGTATAGAATATGTCTTAAAAAAAGTTTAATAAAAGCAAAATTCGGATATTATACCAATATGGTTCAAGCTTTTTATCATTCAAAGCAAAAAAAGTTATTCCATTGTGCTGGAATAACTTTACAAAAAATGAATATAATAGTATAATGTAAATGAGGTGATTATAATGCTTATTAGGGAAAAATATTTGTCTAAGATTAGAAGTTTTTATCATACTGAATCATTAATAAAAATTATATATGGTATGAGAAGAAGTGGAAAATCAGTTATTTTGAATCAAATAATGGATGAAATTATTAAATCTGGTGTTTGTGAAGATAATATAATTTATATTAATTTTGAATCTTTAAAATATGATTTTATAAAAAATGCTAAAGATCTATATAATTATATTGAATCATTAAAAATTAACAACAATAAATATTATGTTTTTTTAGATGAAATTCAAAAGGTAGATGAATTTGAAAAAGGTATAAACTCACTTAGAATAACAAATAATTATAGTATTTTTATTACTGGTTCAAATAGTAGAATAACTTTACTTGAATTATCAACAGATTTATCAGGCAGATATGTTAGTTTTAGAATAAATCCATTATCATTTAAAGAAATAGTTCAATTAACAAATACAAAAGAAAAAGATTATGAAAAATTATTATATGATGTTTTTAAATGGGGTGGACTTCCTCAAAGATTTTTGTTTAATAATGATGAAGATAAAATAAGTTATTTATCAAGTGTATATGACTCAATTATATTAAAAGATATTGTTGAAAGACTTGGAATAAAAGATATAGCATCATTTAATAAAGTATTACAATATATATTAGATACTGAAACTAGAGAATTTTCAAGAGATAATGTTATCGAATATTTAAAAAAAGAGTATCATGAAATTGCTAATGATACATTATATAATTATTTAGAGGCTTTTTCAACAGCATTTATAATGAATAAGGTTTATAGATATGATGTACATGGAAAAAATATTTTGAAAACATTAAATAAATATTATGCTAATGATTTAGGAATTAAACAAATTAAGACAAATAATGAAGAAATTAATTATTCAGTAGCTTTAGAAAATATTGTTTATAATGATTTAATTGGAAAAGATTATAAAGTATTTATTGGAAAAACTAAAAAAGGTGAAATAGATTTTATAGCATCAAAAAATAATAAATTTAAATATATTCAAGTGTGTTTTGATTTATCTGATGAAAATACAAGGGAAAGAGAGTTTAGTGCTTTTGATGAGATCGAAGATGAAGAAAAGTATGTTATTACATTAACTAAGGAAAATTATTCTAATAATAATATAAAACAAATAAATATTTTTGATTTTTTAATGAATGATGACTTTTAATTTATTATGTAATGGGTTACTTTAAGCATCTATCTATATTATATGATGATACTAATATTGAAAAAATAAAGCAAATAGATAAGTTAATGATAGAAAATAAGCAAATTTGTTTGTTATAACTTAGATGTTAAAGATAAAATAGTTTATCAAAAAGGAGTTATAATTAATGAATGTGATGTAGATTGTATGGCTAATGAATTAATATTTCTACTTCAAATAGTAAAATTGTTATGAGAATAATAACTAGTGTATCGCAAAATGAAATTGAAAATGTAGTGAAAAAACTAAATTTGGTAATACAGGGGCAATATTTTAATAGGGGTGAATTAATAGTATATAATAGCGAATTTTACATGATTATTATTATTTTGTGTATTTGTGAAATTAATACTAATAACATAATTTAAAATGTGTAATTTTGCTATCTATTATTATTTATTAATGGTATAATAATTTCAGGTGGTAAAATGGTTAATAATTATTTAAGTTTATTTATTGATGATGATTATCCTTATTTTATAGATAAATATTTGAATACTAAAACACTAAATAGGATTAAAAATGTTACGCAATTTTGTGGTTGCGATTATACTAAATTATATAGTCCATTATTTTTATATACTAGGTTTGATCATAGTTTGGTTGTTGCACATATGACATGGCATTTTACTCATGATAAGATACAAACAATTGTGGCTTTATTACATGATGTAGGGACACCTTGCTTTGCTCATTGTATTGATTATGTTTTAGGTGATTATATGAATCAGGAATCATCTGAAAAAGAAATTATAGATATTATAAAGCAAGATAAAGAACTAATGTTTTATTTAACTGAAGATGGTGTTTCTTTAGATGACTTGGTTAAGTTAGAAAAATTTCCTATATTAGAAAATAAAACGCCACTGCTATGTACTGATAGATTAGATGGTGTCCTTCATACTTGTTATATATGGCTTCATACTCATTCACTAGAACAAATTAAACAAGTATATGATGATTTAGTTGTCTTAATAAACGAATGGGGAAATGAAGAAATTGGTTTTAAAAATAAAGAAATTGCAGATAGATTTGTATCTATGGTTTTTATTTATGCAAAAGAAATGAAAGGAAATAAAGATAAATATGTTATGAAATATGTTTCAGAAATTGTGAAAAATGCTATTTTAGAAAAATTTATAACTTTAAATGATTTATATGAAAGACCTGAAAAGGAAATTGTAAATATTTTGGCTAACAATTTTGCTTCATGGAAATTTTTTGAGGATGCAACTACTTTAATTAATACAGATGAACAACCTAATGGTTTTTATATATCTTTTAGTGCTAAAAAAAGAAATACAATTCCATTGGTAATTTGTTCTAATCAGATTAACAGAATTGTAGAAGTTTCAGAAAAAGCTAAGAGAATATATTCTAAAATAGATGATTATCAAGATGGTAAATTTGCGTATGTTAAATCTTTAAAAAAGTTGTAGATAATTTAATTATAATAGGGAAAATGAATGGTAGTAATATAATAATAAAAGTATTTTTATTAAATAAATTATGTTATAATTAATAGGGAGTGATTATATTATGTATATGTATTTGGATAAAAGTTTTGTTATTACTAGTATTATTGGAATAAAATATAAATATTATAAAGAGAGTTTTGCTACTTTTGAAGAAGTGAATATTTTACAAGATTTATTACAAAAAAGAATTAATGAAAATAAATATGATATTTTAATTATAGATGATATTGATGATAATTATTTTGATGTTTATGATGGTGTGTATATTTTGAAAAAAGGTATGACAGTAAATGGTTTGTTAAATAAGTATAGTGTTTATTCACTTCCTACTAGTATGATTGGTACATATAAAACTGTCTTTGATGATGATTTTATTTTGGAAAATATTAAAAGAATTAAATGTAGGGATCAAAGGAATTTACATAAAGGAAAAGAAATAGTTGATATTTTGGATAAGGTTTTAAGTAATCCTTTAATATTAAATAATACTAGTTATTTTTTTGAATGTATAGCTAGGGAATTATCAGCAGAAGAATATAGATATTTAACTAAATTTATTAATAATAAGAATTGTGATAATTGTTTGAGTTGTGATTGTACTAATAGGAAAATGGAAGGTTCTTGTTGTTCTAATTGGGTTAATGATGAATTAGTTGGTAAAAAGAAAATTTTATCTAAATAAAATTATTTGCTTGCAAAATGGTATAAAATATGGTAGTATAACAGTTATTAGGATGAAATTATGGTAAAATTAAGAGAAGAATATAAAGAAATTATTAATCAAAGACGAAAAGTTATCGATGAAATTAAAGAACTTGAAAATGATGAAAGAATAAGAAGATATTGTGAATTAAAAGATATAAATGAGAGATTATATGAAAAACAACTTGATTTAGGAAAAAAAATAAAATTAGATGAATATAGTTCATGTAATCATATTTTAGTTTATTCTAAAATAGATTGTGATAAGTGTGAAGGTAGAACATATAGTAGATGTGGATGTATAAAATGTGGTTTAGATAGTGGTGTTTTAGATGGTGATAGAAAATATTTTTCAGTTTTAGATCAATTAATGTATGATTATTTGAAGGGAAATCATGTTAAAGGTAAATTACTTGGAGTTGTATGTGATTTAGATTTGGCTCATGCTATATATTCTAAAATAAAAAAATATTATCCTGATATTGATGATGATACTGCTGCTAAATATTTTCAAATTGCATTAAATGATATAAGAAAAATTAAAGTAAATGATGATAGAAAAAGGGGAAGAGCTAAAAGATTAGGGTTAGATTCTAATTTTAACAGATGGTAATATAAATATATTAAATTTGATAATATATTCAAGTTTTCTTCTAAAGTAATGAAATAAAACTGGAAATATTATCTTTTTTTTGTTATTATTGTATTATAAATGAAAATAATATTATGTAAGAAAGGAATTAATGATAATGTTAGATATTAGAAGAGTAGTCGTAGGGGAATTAGCTTGTAATTGTTATATTATTTTAAAAGATGGTAATGCTTTAGTAGTTGATCCTGGAGATGATTATAATTTAATTAAAAATGAACTTGATGGTCTCAACATTTTGGGTGTGTTAATAACGCATCATCATTTTGATCATATTTCGGCACTTAATGATTTACTTGAGGATTATAATGTTAAAGTCTTTGATAGAAATAATTTGCATGAAGGTAATTTTTTAATTGGAAATTTCAGATTTGAAGTTATTTATACACCTGGTCATACTAGTGATTCTGTTACATATTATTTTATGGATGATAAGGTTATGTTTACGGGAGATTTTCTTTTTAAAGATAGTATTGGAAGATGTGATTTACCAACTGGAGATTTTAAGGTAATGCTTAATTCGATTGCTAAAATTAAAAAATATGATGATGATATTGTTATTTATCCAGGACATGGTGATAAAAGTAGTTTGGGGTATGAAAAGTTAAATAATGAATATTTTAGGATAAAATAAAGATTTTTAAGAATAAAATTTGACAAATGTTTGCTTTTGTGGTAGAATTAGTATGTCAGTGGGGTTTATGTTTTAACTTATAATAGGAAAAGTGGCAGGAATCTTTCTTGCCTTATTTCTTTGTAGGGAGTATGTAGATCTTTGGATATAGAAATATGTTTGAACTAAGGAGGTGAATAGCATGTTTAAATTAGTATCAGAGTATCAACCTAGTGGGGATCAACCTGAAGCTATTTATCAATTAGTTCAAGGTATTAAAGTTGGAAAAAAAGACCAAGTTTTATTGGGAGCAACGGGAACTGGTAAAACTTTTACGATAGCCAATGTTATCAAGGAAGTTAATAAGCCAACTTTGGTTTTGGCTCATAATAAAACTTTAGCAGGACAATTATATTCAGAACTTAAGGAACTTTTTCCAGAGAATAGAGTAGAATATTTTGTAAGTTATTATGATTATTATCAACCAGAAGCATATGTTCCATCGACAGATACTTACATTGAAAAAGATGCGGCGATTAATGATGAAATTGATGAATTAAGACATGCTGCGACAAGTAGTTTATTGTCACGAAGAGATGTTATAGTTGTTGCTTCTGTTTCGTGTATTTATGGTATTGGTGAAGTTGAAGAGTATTTAAAGAAAATGCTTACTTTAAATGTTAATGATGAAATTGATCGGGATGTTGTACTTAAAAAGTTAGTTGATATGTTATATGAACGTAACGATATTGATTTAAAAAGGGGTACATTTCGTGTTAAAGGTGATAGTATTGAAATCGTTCCGGCGAATGAGAGAACAAATGGTTTACTTATTGAATTTTTTGGTGATACGGTCGATCGTATCAGTGAATTTGATACAATTACTGGTAAAATTATTAAGGATAAGAAAACGGTTTCAATATTTCCAGCTTCACACTTTGTTACATCGGATGATAAGCTTAAATTAGCTGTTAAAAATATTAAGGAAGAACTAGAAGATAGGCTTAATTATTTTAAAGAAAATAATAAGTTAATTGAATATCAGCGATTGATGGAAAGAACTAATTATGATATGGAGATGCTCTTGGAAACTGGTTTTTGTCGGGGAATTGAGAATTATTCTAGACATATGGCTTTAAAAAAAGAGGGTGAGACTCCTACTTGTCTTTTGGATTTTTTTCCTGATGATTATTTAATGGTTATTGATGAGTCACATGTTACTTTACCACAAGTTAGAGGTATGTATAATGGTGATAGAGCTAGAAAACAGAATTTAGTTGATTATGGTTTTAGATTACCTAGTGCTTTAGACAATCGTCCATTGAAGTTTGATGAGTTTGAAAAGAAAATTAATCAGGTTATTTATGTTTCAGCGACACCTGGCGATTATGAGATGGAAAAGGTTAATAATGAAGTTGTCGAACAGATTATTAGGCCTACGGGACTTTTAGATCCGACAATTGAAGTTAAGCCTACTAAAAATCAGATCGATGATCTGGTTGAGGAAATTAATGATCGTATTGCTAAAAATGAAAGAGTGTTAGTTACGACACTTACAATTAGAATGGCTGAAGAATTAACTAATTATCTTAAGAATATTGATATTAAAGTTGCTTATTTGCATAATGAGATTAAAACATTACAAAGAATGCAAATTATTCGTGATCTTCGTTTAGGTAAATATGATGTAGTTGTTGGTATTAATTTACTTCGTGAGGGTATTGATATTCCAGAGGTATCTTTGATTGCTATAATGGATGCTGATAAGCAAGGCTTTTTAAGAAGTAGTAGGAGTTTAATTCAAACTATTGGTCGTTGTGCTCGTAATGCTAATGGTCATGTTATTATGTATGCTGATACTATTTCTATGGCTATGGATGAGGCAATTAAGGAAACACAAAGAAGAAGAGGAATACAGGAAGAATATAATAGAGTTCATAATATTGTACCTAAAACAATAAAAAAAGAGATTAGAGATGTTATTTCTAATGAAGTTGAAGTAACTGATGATAAGAAAAAGACGAAAATGTCTAAGAAAGAGAAAAATGATTTAATTAATAGACTTTCTAGTGAAATGAAAAGAGCCGCTAAAGAGCTTGATTTTGAAAGAGCTATGGAGCTTAGAGATGCTATTTTTGAACTTGAAAGTGAATAATGAAAGGAGAATGGTATAAATGAATGAAGGTAATAATCGACCGATAAAAATTGGTAAATATTTATATCTTTTACGTTTAATATTAAAAGAGGAAGTTAAGACAATGGCTCATTGTTATGAGATGGATGAAAAATGTTATGTTGAAGTTGAAAATGGTAAAAGAAATCTAGATTTGGATGAAACTATGCATATTGCTAGATTTTTAGTATCTTTAGTTGATGCTGATAAGAATGTAAATAAATTTAAACCAGAGATTGTTGATTATATTAATAAGGTTATTAATAATTTGATTTATTATTATATTGATGTATCTAATTCAGTTGTTAATTATTTAAGTGATAATATTGATTATCATTTTGGTGTAACAGATGATTCTATTAAGATTAATGGAGTTATACCTGATCAAGGTAAAAATAAAAAATTAGTAAAATCTTAAGATCTTACTAATTTTTTTTTATGTTTTAGGATTTAGAGTATTACTGACAGCTTCTTTTAATGCTAAAGATGTATCATTTATTTCATCATCTAAATCTATTAGTTTAAGTATTTCTTCAAAACTGGTAAAGCCAGCGATAACTTTAAATAATCCATCTTGTAACATAGTTATAACATCTTTATTATATACTAGACGTCTTAATTCGTCTTTTCTTATTCCATTACTGATGGCATCACGAATGTCTTGATTTATTAATAATACTTCTTGGATGGCAATACGTCCTTTATAACCGTGAGAACATTCATTACATCCTACTGGTTCGTAAATAGCTTCAACATCTTTATTAAGAATAGCTTTAAAGAGGGCTTTTTCATGATTTGTTGTTGGTCTTTGGCGTTTGCATTTATCACAAAGTTTTCTAGCTAATTTTTGAGATATGATACCTGTTAAGGCAGATGCTAATAGGTATCTTTCTACTTCCATATCTAATAATCTTTCGATAGTATTTAAAGAATTATTGGTGTGGATGGTCGATAGTACTAAGTGTCCTGTTATTGAGGCACGAACGGCTATACGAGCTGTTTCACTATCACGTATTTCTCCAACCATGATAATGTTTGGGTCTTGTCTTAATATACTACGTAAAACAGTGGCAAAATCAAGACCTATATCACTGTTTACTTGAACTTGGTTTATTCCTTCAATATCCATTTCGACAGGGTCTTCTACGGTTATTAGATTACTTCCTGGAACATTTAATCTTTGTAGTAGGGCATATACGGTTGTTGATTTACCAGATCCAGTTGCTCCTGTTACTAAGATAATTCCATTAGGGGTATTAATCATTTTTAATACTTTTTTATAGTTTATTTCACTAAAATATAAATATTCAATACCATGTAAACTTCTTGTATAATCAAGTATACGTATAACTATTTTTTCACCTTTTTTAGTAGGAAGAGAACTAACACGCATATCTAGGTCTAATCCTTCTAGGACGGTTTTTATGGCACCATCTTGAGGTAATCTTGTTTCTGTAATATTCATTCCTGAAAGAATTTTAATTCTGGTAGTAATGTTTTGTTTAACATTATTGGGAATGGTTAAAAAGGTATTTAAAATACCATCGATACGTATTCTTACGTAAAGAGCGTCTTCATGGGGATCAAAATGAATATCTGATGCACCTTTTTTTACTGATTCAACAATAATTTTATTAACAATATCAGCGACAGGAGTTGTGTTAAAATCAAAATTCATTATATTACCTCTTTTCATTCTTTATTATTACTATTTATTTATATTATATAATATATTTTTTTTAATAGCAAGGTATTTTGATTAATTATCAGGATAAATTCCCAATATGATTATGGGGTTAGTATTTAATTTTAAACTAAAATTTATAGTTAAATACAAATATTATAAATTCTTATTTTATTTGATTGGATTGTAGTAAAAAGATAAAAAAATATATTTACAATTATAGGGAAAAATGTTATAAAGTCTTATAACTAGAATAGTTATGAATAAGATAATTTAACTTTTACTAATTAGTTAAATAGAATAAGAGTTTTTGATATGAGTAGAGGTGATGATAATCTTTATTAACTTTAATAGATGTTTAATTTTATTCGACATTTTTTTTAAGTTAGTTATTTTATAATGTTTGTGGTGATAGAAATGAAAGAAAAAATAATTAGTAAAGTTAAAAAAGTTATGATACCTATTTTTTTATCAGTTATATGTGGTAGTATATGTGGTAATGTTGTTTATAATATTTATGCTGATAAGGCTAATTATGAACTTAGTAATAGTAAAGTTTATTTGGTTCAAGTAGGGGCTTATTCTAGTATTGATAATATGAAAGTTAATACGATGGCTAGTAATTATGTTTATTATGAAGATGATGGTATGTATAAGGCTATTATTGGTATTACTAAGGATTATGATAATGTAGAGAGAATTAAGAGTCTTTATAATGGCGATACTATTGTTAATGAATATTATCTTAGTGATAAAAATATTAGTGATGAGTTGGGTAAACTTGATGATGAACTAAAAGAGGAGAGTGATGATGATAAGGCTAGAGTTATTATTGATGATATGCTTAATATTTATAAAGAGAATGAGGGAGTTAAGTTGGTAAAAGTTAATGAAAAATGATTGCTAAATGTTATAATTAATGGTAAAATTATTTTAGATAAAGGATGTGATTATAGTGAAATTAAAAGATAAGGTTTGTATTGTTACTGGTGGTGCGATGGGAAATGGTAAGGGTATTGTCGATATTTTTTTGAAATATGGTGCTAAAGTTATTATATTGGATTATAGTGATGAAGTTAAAAAGGTAACTAAAGAATATTGTGATTTGGGGTATGATGTTTTAGGATATTTAGTTGATATTAGAGATAATGAAAAAGTTATGGAATGTGTTAGGAATGCTTATGATAAATATGGTCATATTGATGTTCTAGTTAATAATGCTGGTATTTGTTCTTTAGAGACTTTTGATAAAATGAGTGATGAACTTCGAGATAGGCATTTTGATATTAATATTAAAGGTACTTGGAATGTTACTAAGAGTGTATTACCTTATATGAGAGATGTAAAAAGTGGCTCTATTGTTAATTTGTCTAGTGTAACAGGACCAATGGTAGCGGATACAGGAGAAGTTGCTTATGCGACTACTAAGGCTTCTATAATTGGTTTTACAAAGGCTTTAGCACAAGATGTTGTCAGTGATAATATTAGAGTTAATGCTATTTTACCTGGTTATATTATGACACCAATGGTGCTTTCGATGGCTAAAGAAAGTAATATGGATAATCCTGATGCTGTTATTCAAGGTATTGCCTCTGGAATACCGATGAAAAGACTTGGAACGATTCAGGAAGTGGGAGAGTTAGCTGCTTTTTTAGCTAGTGATGAATCTAGTTATATAACAGGTCAAGGTATTGTTATCGATGGTGGTTCTACTTTACCTGAGACGATGAGTATGGGTGTGTAATGATATAAAAAAACGTTAGATTTTATGTTTCTAACGTTTTTTATTGTAATAATTTTTCTAACTCTTTACATTTTTCTATATCCATATTGGGAGTATTTTTTAAAGAATATGGAATATTTAATTTTTGATATTTACTTATAGCTAAATTATGATATGGTAATAGTTCTATTTTTTCGATATTTGTATATGGTTTAAGAAATTCTTTAAGTCCTAAAATATATTCTTTATTGTCATTGATACCTGGAATAATTACTTGTCTTATCCAAACTCTTTTATTAAGTTTTAGACATGTATCTAGGAATTTTATGGAAAGATCAATATTAGAGTTGCCTGTTATATTTTGATATTCTTTTTTGGTATAAGCTTTGATATCCATTAGAATTATATCAGTATATTTTAATATTTCTTCATAGTCAGTGGCATAACCACAGGTATCAATACAGGTATTTATGTTATTTTCTTTACATAGTTTTAATACTTCTTTAAGAAAGTCTTTTTGAAGAAGGGGTTCACCTCCCGAGAAAGTGACACCACCCTCATCACCAAAATAGTTTTGATATCTTTTTATTTTGGCTAATACTTCTTCTTTGGTTAATTCAAATGTGTAATTGTTTTTATCCCAAGTTTCGGGATTGTGGCAGAAGATACAACATATGGGACAACCTTGCATAAAGAAGACTATTCTAATACCTGGTCCATCTACTAAACCCATTGTTTCGATGGAATTAAATTTGCCTTTACATGTGTTCATGGAATGTCCTTGCAATTACTTCGTCTTGTTGTTCTTTGCTTAATCTATTGAATAGAACAGCATATCCAGATACACGAATAGTTAGAGTTGGGTATTTTTCGGGATGTTCTTTAGCATCTTCTAAAAGTTCACGATTTAAAACATTGACATTTAGATGGTGAGCTTTTTGTTTGAAATAGCCATCTAGAAGAGATACTAAGTTTTTAATTTGTTCATCTTTATTATGACCTAGGGCTTTAGGAGTGATAGAGAAAGTGTTGGAAATTCCATCTTCACAGGTATTGGTATAAGGTATTTTAGCAACAGAATTTAATGATGCTAAGGCTCCAAATGTATCTCTTTTATGCATAGGGTTAGCTCCTGGGGCAAATGGTGTTTTACTTTTTCTTCCATCTGGTGTTGAACCTGTTTTTTTGCCATATACAACATTTGAAGTGATGGTTAGAATTGATAGGGTATGAATAGCTTTTTTATATAATGGATGTTTTCTTAATTTGGTAATGAATTTTTTAACTAGGTTAACTGCTATTTGATCGACACGATCATCATCATTACCATATTTTGGAAAATCACCTTCAATTTTAAAATCTACGGCAATACCTTTTTCGTTTCTTATTGGGTATACTTTAGCATATTTAATTGCGGATAGGGAATCGACGGCGACTGATAAACCAGCAATACCAAAGGCCATTAATTTTTCAGGATCGGTATCATGTAAAGCCATTTGTCCAGCTTCATAGGCATATTTATCATGCATATAATGGATAATATTCATGGCATCTGTGTATGTTTTAGCTACTTGATCTAACATTTTATCATATTGTTTTATTACTTTATCATAATCTAATACTTCATCGGTAATAGGTTTGAAACCTTTAACAATTAATTCTTCTTTTTGTTCATCAACACCTCCATTGATACTATAAAGAAGGGCTTTAGCTAAATTGCATCTTGCTCCAAAGAATTGCATTTGTTTACCAATGGTCATTGCTGATACACAGCAGGCAATAGCATAATCACAGCCATGAATTGGTCGCATTAATTCATCATTTTCGTATTGAATGGCATCGGTTTCAATAGACATTTTGGCACAGTATTTTTTGAAATTTTCGGGTAGATTAGGAGACCATAAAACAGTCATATTAGGTTCAGGAGCAGGTCCTAAGTTTGTTAGGGTGTGTAAATAGCGATAGGAGTTTTTGGTTACCAATGATCTTCCATCTTCCGTCATTCCTCCGATTGACTCTGTTACCCATGTTGGATCTCCAGCGAATAATTCGTTATATTCAGGAGTTCTTAAGTGTTCGGCAATACGTAGTTTTATGATGAATTGGTCAATTAATTCTTGAGCTTCTTTTTCGGTAATGATACCTTCTTGTAAATCTCTTTCAATATAAATATCTAGAAAAGTGGATGTTCTTCCTAAACTCATCGCGGCACCATTGTTTTCTTTGATGGCTGCTAAATATCCAAAGTATAACCATTGAACTGCTTCTTTAGCATTAGTCGCAGGTTTACTTATATCGAAACCATAACTTTCTGCCATTGCTTTCATTTCTTTTAAGGCTTTTATTTGCATACTTATTTCTTCACGAAGTCGGATATTGTATTCATCAATTACTTCTTTTTCATTATCTAGTTTATCTTGTTCTTTTTGATTAATTAAGTAGTCAATTCCGTATAGGGCTATTCTTCTATAATCGCCAATTATTCTTCCTCTTCCATAGGCATCTGGTAAACCTGTTAATAAACCAGCATGTCTAGCTAATTTAATGTCAGTAGTATAAGCATCAAAAACACCTTCATTATGGGTTTTACGATAGGTTGTAAAATGTTTTTCTACTTCTTTATTCCAAGTATATCCATATGCTTCTAAAGAACTTTTTACCATTCTTATTCCACCATATGGATTAATCATTCTTTTCATTGGGGCATCAGTTTGTAATCCAAAAATTACTTCATTATCTTTATCAATATATCCTGGATTAAAATTATTTATTCCTGATACATGGTCAACATCAATATCTAATACACCTTTTTTTAGTTCTTCTTGTTTTAATTTTTCACAGATATTCCAAATCTTTTTAGTTTTATCAGTAGATTCTTCTAAGAATGATTCATCTTCTGTATATTCTTTGTAGTTATTTAAAATGAAATCTTTAACATCAATGTTATTTTTCCATTTTTCACCTTTAAAATTTTTCCATGCATTCATTTTTATTTCCTCCTTTTAACTAGTGTTTTATCTTTATTTATTACTAGTGTAATTTTATAATATCATTTTATATTATTTTTAGCAAGATATCTTTTTATCTTTTTTATAAAAATATTTTTTAAAGTGTGTTGACTTTTTTTTGAAAATCCGCTATTATTAGTATGTAAGCTTTTTTGGAGACATACTCAAGAGGCTGAAGAGGCGCCCCTGCTAAGGGTGTAGACCGTGAAACTGGTGCGAGAGTTCAAATCTCTCTGTCTCCGCCATTTAGAATTTATACCTTGTATATCAAGGTTTTTTATTTTGCCTATTGATAAGACATATTATGATAATTTTTTTAAAATTTGGGAATGGGGGTTGTTAAAAAAAATATATCATGGTAAAATTAAATATGTAAAGATTTAAGTCTAGAGGTGAAATAATGGATAATGATGTAACAGTTATTTTTGATCGTAATCTAATTAATGAAGAGAAGATGAAATTAATTGTTAGAGATGTTTATTTGGCTTTGAAAGAAAGGGGTTATAATCCAGTAAATCAGATTGTTGGTTACTTAATGACGGGAGATTTAGGCTATATTTCTAGTTATAAAGATGCTCGTATTAAGATGAGTAAAATTGATCGTGCTAGTTTACTTGAAATGATGCTGAAAGGATATTTAAAATGAGATATCTTGGCCTTGATTTGGGTAGTAAAACTTTGGGTATTGCTATTTCTGATATGACAAATACAATTGCTACTATTTATACTACATTAAGATTTGATGAAGATGATTATAATTCTTTAATACCTCAGTTAAATGATATTGTCTTAAAAAATAATGTTTCTATTATAGTGTTAGGATTACCTAAAAATATGAATAATACTTTGGGAAAAAGGGCAGAAATAACGTTAGACTTTAAGGAAAAAATGGAAAAGGAAATTGGTGTTAAAGTTGTTCTTATGGATGAGAGATTAACTTCAGTTATTTCTAATAATGTGATGATAGAGGCTGATATGTCAAGAAAAAAAAGAAAGAAAAAGGTTGATGGTATTGCGGCACAGATTATTTTACAGGATTATTTAGATAGAGAAAGGACTATGAAAAA
Organism: uncultured Bacilli bacterium; assembly: GCA_944363595.1. Lineage (GTDB taxonomy): Bacteria > Bacillota_I > Bacilli_A > RF39 > UBA660 > CALVUN01. The sequence continues at coordinate 2,891 of CALVUN010000081.1, read as the reverse complement.
TGGAAGAGAAAAATAATATGTTTAAAGTTATGAATAAAGATGGTAAAGAAGTAGATTGTGAAGTGTTATTTACTTTTGAATCAGAAGAGACTAAGAAAAATTATATTGTCTATACGGATAATACAGAAGATGATGATGGTAATACGAGGGTTTATGCATCAATATATGATCCTAATGATACTAATGGTGAGTTATTACCAATTGAAACGGATCGAGAATGGAAGATAATTGAGACTATTTTGGATTCAATTCAAGAAAAAGCTAAAGAAGATAATAATAGTGATAATAAGTAATTTTAGAATAATTAGGGAGGATGTATGAAGAAATATAGAAATATAGCACTTGCTTTAGTCATCCTACTAGCTAGTGGTATTATATTGGTTTGTGCAGTTTTTAATTATTGTTTAGCACCTGTGTCAAATAATGATGAGATAAAACAAATTGAAATAACTGCTGGTAGTGGAGTTGCGGATATTGCACAACTTTTAAAAGATGAAAATTTAATTCGAAGTAAGAATAGTTTTCAAGTGTATACTTTTCTTACTAATAATAGAAATTTACAAGCTGGTACATATGATTTGAGTGAAAATATGGGGGTAAAAAAGATTGTTAGTATTTTATCAGGAGGAAAGATTTCTAATGATTCTTCTTTAACTTTTAAAGAAGGTATTAATATGCGAGAAGTTGTTCGTTTAATTAGTGATAATACAAATAATAATGAAGATGATATTTATACTTTATTAGAGGATGATGAATATTTGGATTCTTTGATTGATAATTATTGGTTTTTAACTGATGATATTAAAGATAGTAGAATTTATTATTCATTAGAAGGTTATTTATATCCTGATACTTATGTATTTAATAAAGATGATGATATTAAAGATATTTTTAAAGTAATGTTAGATAATACTGATGAGAAATTAAGTGACTATCGAGAAATGATGGAAGATAGTGATTTAAGTATTCATGAGCTTATGACTTTAGCTAGTATTGTAGAATTGGAAAGTCCTAGTTTTGAAGATAGACCAATGGTTGCTTCGGTATTTTTTAATCGTTTGAATGATAATATATCTTTAGGTAGTGATGTTACTACTTATTATGGTATTAAAGTGGATATGTCAGAGAGAGATTTATATCAAAGTGAAATTAATGAATGTAATGATTATAATACAAGATGTTCAACTTTTAAGGGTTTACCTGTAGGCCCTATATCAAATGTATCAGTAAGTTCTTTAGAAGCTGTTTTAAATCCTGATGTTAATGATTATTATTATTTTGTTGCGGATAAAAATGGTAAGACATATTTTAGTAAAACATATCAGGAGCATCTAAGTACTGTTGAAGAGCTTAAAAGTAATGATTTATATTATGAATATTAAAAATAACTAGTTTTTACTAGTTGTTTTTTTTTAATTATTATGTTATAGTAAAAACCTAAAACGTGATTCTGGGGGTAAAATAAAATGAAGTTTTGGACTTTAGCAAGGGAAATAATAAAAAAGAATAATTTTAATAATAGTGATTTAGATACTTTTTCTGAGGAAAATCAATTAAATTTAGATATTGGTAGTAATGCAGATACATTAGGTCAACAACGACAAGATGATGGAAGTAATGCAGATACATCAGGACAACAAAGTCAAGATAATGGTAATAATCTTAATTCATCAGATCAACAAGTTTTAGGTAATGAAAAAGGAACAGATTCGTTAGAACAGCAGAGTCAAACTGATGGAAGTAATGCAGATATATCAGGACAACAAAGTTTAAATGATGATAATAATCTTAATTCATCAAATCAACAAGTTTTAGGTAATGGAAATGGTACAGATTCATTAGAGCAGCAAAATCAAGGTGATGGTGGTTTTAATTCAGAAGGTCAACAAATTATAGGTAACGAAAAAGGAACAGATTCGTTAGAACAGCAAAGACAAGGTGATGGAAGTAATGCAAATACATCAGGACAACAAAGTTTAAATGATGGTAATAATCCTAATTTATCATCAAGTCAACAAATTTTAGCTGACGGAAATGGTACAGATTCGTTAGAACAACAAAATCAAGGTGATGGTAATAATCCTAATTTATCATCAAGTCAACAAACTTTAGGTAATGGAAATGGTACAGATTCATTTGGACAACAAAGACAAGGTGATGGAAGTAATTCAGATACATCAGGACAACAAAGCCAAGATAATGATAATAATCTTAATTCATCAAATCAACAAGTTTTAGGTAATGGAAATGGTACAGATTCGTTAGAGCAGCAAAATCAAAGTGATGGTGGTTTTAATTCAGAAGGTCAACAAAATATAGTTAATGAAAAAGGAACAGATTCGTTAGAACAGCAAAGTCAAAGTGATGGTGGTTTTAATTCAGAAGGTCAACAAAATATAGTTAATGAAAAAGGAACAGATTCGATAGAACAACAAAATCAAAGTGATGGAAGTAATTCAGATACATCAGGACAACAAAGTCAAGATGATGGATATAACTTTGATTCATTAGAACAGCAGAGTCAAACTGATGGAAGTAATGCAAATTCATTCGGACAACAAAGTTTAAATGATGGTAATAATCTTAATTCATCAGATCAACAAGTTTTAGGTAATAAAAAAGGAACAGATTCGTTAGAACAGCAAAGTCAAAGTGATGGAAGTAATGCAGATACATCAAGACACCAAAGTTTAAATGATGGTAATAATTCTAATTTATCATCAAGTCAACAAACTTTAGATGATGGAAATGGTACAGATTCATTCGGACAACAGAGTCAAACTGATGGAAATAACTTTGATTCATTAGAACAGCAAAGTCAAAGTGATGGAAGTAATTCAGATATATTAGGACAACAAAGACAAGGTGATGGAAGTAATGCAGATATATCA
>CALVUN010000080.1 GCA_944363595.1 uncultured Bacilli bacterium | reverse complement strand
AGAGAGTTTTAAATATGAAATATATAAAGGGGATAGTTTAGTAAGAAGTGGTAATTTTGCTAATAAAAATATTGGTGATAATATTAGTTTACTAAGTGGTGTAGAAATTAATAGTACACCTGTAACTTATACATTATATATATGGATAGATGGTAATATGCCTAATCCTAATACAATGTATAATAAGAATTTTCACTTTGTACTAAATGCAAATGCGACAGATGAATTACCACTTGCTAGTGAATATATTGAATCATTATTAGTGGATAATCCCACTACTATGAATAATGATGATCCAGATGGTAATGTTAGATATATGGGAAAAGACCCAAATAATTATGTGGTGTTAGATTCTTTTGTTCCATTGTGGGATGACTTAGGTTGGGGAATTATAACAGAGGAAGAATGTAAAGAATATTTTAGTTGTACTAATTATGGAGATATGGGTTATTCATCAGAAGAAGAATGCAATGCTAGTGTAACATCATTTCTTGAAAGTAAATTGGGAATATCTTCTGTTGAAGAATTTAATAATACTTATTGTAAATATGGAGAAGAAATTACATCAACTTTGTATAGAATAATTGGAGTATTTGATGTAGCAACAACATATGGTGGCCCAACAGAAAAAAGACTTAAAATAGTTGAAACTGGTTATTGTAATGGATGTTATACTCAGTTTGATATTGATGGTAATGATTTTTGGGGACAATCTAGTTTAAAAGATAATTTGAATGAGTATTATTATAGTGGATTTACCCCTGAAACTATGTCTTTAATAGATGATGCAGTATGGAATTTAGGTGGAATAGAAAAAGAGTATGGTTGGGCATATGATTGGTATTCTTATGAAAGAGGAACGGCCACATTTAGTAGTTGGTCAGCGTATTGGGTAGGAAAAATAGGCTTAATGTATGGATCAGATTATGGCTATGCAACAAGTGGAGGAAGTACTACTAATAGAAAACTATGTTTAAATGTATCATTAGGGGATTGGGGTGATTTAGGTTATAGTGATTGTTATAATAATAATTATCTCTATAATGGTGATGATCAATGGATTATTAGTCCTTTTGTTAATTTATCCGATTATGTTAGTGGTGTATTTGCAATTGAAGACGGTATTGTTCTAAGTACTAGATCTACTTATTATAAAAGTTATTTTCCTGTTTTTTATCTAAAATCAGATGTTAAAATAATTGGAGGAGATGGGACTTCAACTAGTCCTTATGAATTAAGTCTATAGTTTATTATTAAAAGAAATATTTTAAAAATTATTTCTTTTTTATTTTGATTATGTTATAATTTACTAGAGAATGAGAGGGTGATATAATGCCATATGGTAAGAAAGTTATGATTAAAGATTATCAATTTAATTTTGGTGGTAATAATAGTGAATACTATGTTTTTGCTTGTTTTAAGTATCATGGTGAGATATTTGCTATTTATGCTAATACTGTTAATCCTGAATATAAGCTTTTTTATGGTTCTGCTCATATTACTAATGACATATTAGTGGTATTAGGTACTATGAATCCTAAGGAAGTTGATAGTATTAAGAATTTCATTGTTAAATTGATTAATAATCAGGATATTAGTGAATATGAGATTATTTCTTTGGATAAAGTTAATAGAATTGAGATTATTGGGGCAAATGATTTTCCTTTAAAAAAAGATATTATTGATAAGTTAATTGATATTAGTATTCCTAAAGATGATACTAAAAAAGAGGATGTTGTTTTGATTAAAACTGATCCTGTTAAGAAAAAGAAATATAGTAAGTTTATTGCTTTAATTTTATTTATTATTATTGGTTTTGGTGGTGCTTTTGTATATTTGAATAGGGAAATTATTTTTGGTAGTGAAAAAGAGGTTATTTGTGTTAAGCAATTAGATAATGCATATAATGCTACAGTTGATCAGACTATTTTGTTTAAATTTAACAATCAAGATGTTTTAACGGGATATACAATGACTAATTTATATACTTTTGAGACTGATGAAGATTATCAAGATTTTTCTTTAGCGGGACGTTATTTTCATATTTTTGATAATGTTTCTTCAGATATGTTAACTTTAGTTCCTAATGTAGAAAATAAGACATATCAAGTTGGATATACGATGAGTCCTTTAGTTGATTATTTTGGTCCTACAGAATATTATTCTGTATTTGATTATTATGAAACGGATGGTTATACTTGTAGTAATAGGGAGTAGATATAATGAGTAATTTTTATTTGATATATGGTGATGATAATGGATTAATTGAAAATCAAGTAAGAGAGATTATTGATAAGTTAAAAATAGATAAGGATAATGTTATTAATTATTCATTAAATAATACTTCATTAGAGGATATTGTATTAGAGGCTTCTATGTTTAGTATGTTTAGTTCTAATAAGGTAATTATTGTAAATGATGCTAATTGTTTTAAGGATAAGGTTTATGATATTAGTGTTTTAGAAGATTATTTTAATAAGTATAATCATAATAATTATTTGATTTTTACTTTAAATGGTAAACCTGATACTAGAAAGAAAATATATAAATTAATAGATAAGATTGGTAAAGTTATTAATGTTAAGAATGATAGGGATTATTTATATAATTATGTTAATAAATATATTAGTAGTAATAATTATGAGATGAGTAGTAATAATATTATGTATTTTCTTAGTAAGGTAGGTAATAATATTAATAATATTAAGAATGAACTTGATAAACTTATGATTTATAAAGATAATGATAAGTGTATATTAAAAGATGATATTGATTATATGGTTATTGTTAATATTGATGATGAGATATTTGCTTTAACTGATGCTGTTATTAATGGGGATATTAATAATAGTATGAGATTATATAATTTTTTTATTAATCATAATTATGAACAAGTACAAATTATTGCTTTACTTGGTAGTCAATTTCATTTTTTATATCAAGTTAAGAAATTATATAATGAGGGTAAATATAAAGATGATATTGCTAAGATATTAGAGGTTCATCCTTATAGGGTTAAGTTAGCTTTAGAAAAGATATATAGTTATAGTGAAGATATTTTACTTTTTTATATTAATAAGTTAGCTTTAATGGACAAGAATATTAAACTTGGTAAGATCGATAAAAGTCTTGCTTTAGAGTTATTTTTGATAAATAAAGATATGTAAAAAAAGATATAATTTAGGATTATATCTTTATTTTACGTCTTTATATTTTATTATTCTTTCAGTATTTTTAAAATTTAATTTAGCTATGTCATTTAATACTTTTATACCATGTTTATTTATTAATTTAATAGCTATATCTTCTACATAGTTAGATGCTCCTTTAGGTAAAAATATACCATATTTATCTCCTAATTTATCCATTTCTTTTAAAAAGATATATCTACTTATTAATGATGATACGGCGACTGATAAGCATTTATCTTCAGCTTTAGTTATAAAAGTTATATTTTTAACTATTTTATTAGTTTCTTTTAAATGATTATAGTAACTTTTTTCTGGTTCAAATTGATCTATTACAATATAATCATAATTTTTTTCTTTCTCGGATAGTTTATATAATACTTTATTATGAAGAATAGCTTTAATTTTATTCATATTTAGATCTTCGTTATGATATTTATTATAATCTTTATTATTTAATATAATAGTTTCATAAGGAATTTTTTTTATTATTTTGGGAACAATATTTAATATTTTTTCATCAGTCATTTTTTTTGAATCTTTTACGCCTAAATCAATTAGAAAAGGAATATTTTCTTTATTTACATATGATGCTGTAACAACAATAGGACCAAAGTAATCTCCTGTTCCTACTTCATCTGATCCAATACTATTTATATCGATAGGTAAATTTATTTCTTTAGTCTTTTTTTCTTTTGGTTTTTTTTCAATAAAGTCATTAATTAAATCACTATCTTTATTAGTGCTTGTCCATAGGCTTGCTTCAATATCTGCAGATATACCTTGAAACATAGCTTTACCTGAATTATATAAAGTAACAATTGTATCTCCTGTATCGGCTTGAAAAATAGCATATGGTGGTGTTTTATCACGATACATGTCTTTATAAAAGGTAATCATTTTTTCTTTGGTTTTTTGATTTACTTTAATAACTTTAGTTATAGATTTTTGTTTCATTTTGTCACCTCATAAATTTATTTTATCATAAAACTAAAAAAAAGTCTTTTATTAGATGAAAATATATTGTATAATGTTAATAGAAGGAGTGATATGATGGATGAACAAAAAGTATTTTGTTCTAATTGTGGTAGTGAGGTAGATATAAATGCTGATTTTTGTTTAAAATGTGGTAAAAAAATTAATGGTAATAATAATAATAAAAAGAAAAAATTACCTACTTGGGCTATTGTATTAATTATTGTTGGTGGTATTGTTTTAGTATTAACTATATTTATAATTATAGCTTTAGTTGGATATAATATTTATAATAAAACTCATATTGATAGAATTAATGATCCTTATAAACATCATTATGATTATTATGATGATAGATATGATGATGATTATTATATGCCTAAAAGTGGTACGATAGGGGATACTTTAATTTATGATGATTTTGAAGTTACGTTAGAGTCTTCTCATATTTATGATTATTTACCTGATGAATTAATTAATCCTGAGCCTGAAGATGGATATGTATATTTAGTTTTATTTTTTGATGTTACACATAATGATGATGACTTTGATATTTTTAATTCTTTTTATATGAATGGTTATGCTGATGATACTACGGTTGATATGGTTAATTTATATAATGATATTAATGGATTAGATCCTATCAGTGGGACTTTTCAAGCATGGGAAAATAGAAAAGGTTATGTAGCTTTTGAAGTAAGTGAAGATTTTAATACTTTTGATTTTACTTATGGTGAAAAATATGATGATGATACTATTACATTTTCTTTGACTTCAAATGATTTTTCTAATGTAATTAGTTAGATTGGAGAGTGATATAATGAATATAGTTGATATTGTAATTATTTTATTAATTATCGTGGGCGCAGTTATTGGATTTAAACAAGGGGCAATAAAAAGACTTACTAGTTTTGTTGGAATGTTTGTTATAGTAATTGCCGCGTTTATTTTAAAAAATCCAGTATCGGTTTTGTTATATGAAAATTTACCATTTACTAATTTTTTTGGATTATTTAATGGGGTAGCTATATTAAATGTTTTAATGTATGAAATAATTGCTTTTTTACTGGTACTTGCTGTTTTAACATTTGCATTGAGAGTTATACTTACTGTTACTGGTGCAATTGAATTATTACTTAAATTAACTGTTTTTTTAAGTATTCCATCTAAAATATTAGGTATATTTGTCGGGGCAATAGAAGCTTATGTTTATGTATTTATATTTTTAGTAATACTTAATTTACCATTTGTTCATTTAGATATGGTTAAAGAATCAACTTTAGCAGATAAAATAGTTAATGAAAGTTTTGTTATTTCGGATATTACTAGAGATACAATTGATACTTATACAGATGTATATGAAATTCTTAAAAATGATGACGATGAGAGAACAAGTGCTGAAATTAATGAAGATGTACTTGATATATTTATTGAACATGGTGTTGTGACTGAAGATAGTGCAAGAAAGTTAATTAGAATGAATAAGATAAATGTAACAGATGATTATTATTTAAAGGGGGATAATAATGTTACAACTGAATAATAAAGGATTTACTTTAGTTGAAGTATTATTAGTAGTAGCAATTTTATCAGTTCTAGCTTTGATTATGGTACTCACCGTGGGTGGTTTAATTAAACAAAATAATATAGATAATTTTAATAATTTAAAAAATTCAATTATAAGTGCCGCTAAAATGCATGTAAGTGAAAATAGATATTCTCTTGGTATTTCATGTCATGATGGTAATCCTACTTTTAATGTTACTTTAAGAGAATTAGTCGATGAAGGTAGTTTATCAGAAAATGTTATTGATCCAAGAGATAAAGAAAATATTGATTTGGATAATAATTATGTAATGGTTACTTATGATTGTGATATTAAGGAATTTAGTTATGAAATAGATGGAAATTTGAATTGGGAAAGTGAGGATATAGAATGAGTGTTATACATTTAGAAAAGGAAAATTTTGATAGTTTAATTAATGATAATAAGGTTATTGTTGATTTTTTTGCAACTTGGTGTGGTCCTTGTAAAATGGTTGGACCTATATTTGAAAAAGTTAGTAATGAAATTAGTGATGTTAAATTTGTAAAAGTAGATGTTGATAAATTTAATGATATTGCTAGAAAATATGGTGTTATGAGTATTCCTACTTTTATTTTATTTGAAAATGGTAAAGAGGTAAAAAAAGAAGTAGGCTTTATGAGTGAAGATAAATTAAAAGAATTTATTGGATAAATTATAAATAAAAGATATAGAAAGGTAGGTGTATCCCTCATGGATAAAGTATATTATAATAAGTTAACTACAATGATACTAGGGGGGGGGTATAAATTAACTACTTTATATAATATAAGTAATTATAACTACAAGAGTGAGTTTAGTTAATCTAGACTTATTTCTTGTAGTTTTTATTTTTACTACATATTCGTTGTATAATTATAAATTATTTGTTATAATTTAATTAGGA
>CALVUN010000079.1 GCA_944363595.1 uncultured Bacilli bacterium | reverse complement strand
ATTTATAAGAATCCCAATTTTCTAAAATTCTTTTAGAACGCATTAATTGTTGATCTCTAGATTTAGACTTATTAGAATAAGTAGAAACATCAAAATCATAATGTTCTAATAAAAATTTAGTATAATCTAATTCATTAAAAATAAAATTATTATTACCATTCCAAAGAATAAATTGTTTCCAAATACCAAAATAATCATCCATAGTGGTAATAGAAAAGCCTAATTCTAACCCCTCCTCTCTAATAGTTTTAATTTGTGTTTCAAAATTTGGATAATTCATAATATCCCATCCTTTCTCACTGGAAACCATTTCCAGTGATATATATTATATATGTTATCGGAGAAAATAAAACGAGAAAGTCTTATAAATAAAGACTTTCTCGTAAAAATATACGATAATAAAAAATCTACGATAATACCCATTATCGGAGAACTCCGATAATGGGTGGTAGAAATGGATAAATAGTCTATATGACTATTTTTTAGTATCCAAGATGCTTGATTTTTTTTAAAAAATAAGGTAAAATTATTTTTGTTCGTTTTTAAAGGAGTTGAAGTTAAATGAAAAAAACAAAAATAATTTGTAGTATTGGTCCTGCTTCAGTTAATCCTGATGTTATGGAACAAATGGTTAATGTAGGGATGAATGTTGCTCGTATTAATTTTTCACATGCTACATTAGAAGAAAAAGAAAATGTGGTAAGTGCTGTTAAAGAAGTTAGAAAGAGAACAAAGCGTAATGTGGCTATTTTATATGATACTAAGGGTCCTGAATTTAGAAATGGTATGATGGAAGATAATGGAGTATTATTAGAAGAAGGTAAAGAAATTAGAATTGTTAAGGAAGAAGTAGTAGGAAATAAGGAAAGATTTTCGGTTAATCATCCTAAGGCTATCGATAGTCTTAAGGTAGGCGATATTATATTACTTGAAAATGCTTTAATGAAATTAGAAGTTATATCTATTCAAGAAGATGGTGTTACTTGTAAGATCGTTGAAGGTGGTACTTTAGGTAATAAGAAAAGTTTAAATGTACCTGGAGTCGTTTTAGATATTCCTTTTATTAGTGAGAATGATTATGAGGATATTGTCTATGCCTGTGAACATGATGGTGATGTTATTGCATTATCTTTTGTTAACACTAAAGAAGATGTACTAGAAGCACGTAAGATATGTAAAGATCATGGAAGAAGCGATATGAAGTTAATTGCTAAGATCGAAAGTGCAGAAGGTATTAAAAATTTAGATGAAATTGTTAAAGTTGCCGATGGTTGTATGGTTGCTCGTGGAGATTTGGGTGTTGAAGTCCCTCTTCAAACTTTACCTGTTCATCAAAAGAATATTGTTAAAAAATGTCGTGAATATGGTAAGATTGCTATTGTTGCAACGGAAATGTTAGAATCTATGAAAAAGAATATTCGCCCTACTAGAGCGGAAGTATCAGATGTTTTTAATGCTGTTATTGATGGTACTGATGCGGTTATGCTAAGTGGTGAAACAACGGTAGGTAAATATCCTATTGATGTTGTTAGATATATGGCTCAAATATGTGAAAATGCCGAAAATTATTATAATTATGATTATAAATTTAATTCTTTAAGAGAAACTGATATGACAGAGACAATAGCTAAGAGTGTTTTTGAATGTTCAATGGTTTTAGATATTAAAACGATAGTAGCAGCGACAACATCTGGATATAGTGCTAGAAGAATTAGTAATTTAAAACCTAAGACAATGATACTTGCTTTATGTCCTAATGAACAAGTAGCTAGAAGTTTAGCTTTGAATTGGGGTGTTTATGCAATAGTGGCAGATCTTAATAAAACAACTGATGAACTAGTTGAAGAAGCACGTATTTTAGCTAAAGAGAAGAATAATTTAACTGATAATGATTTTATTATAGTAACGGGTGGATTTCCTAATAATAATGAATGTAAAAAGACTAATTTCTTAAAAATACAACAAATTTAATACAAATGTATTAATTTTTGTTGTATTTTATTTTAATTTATTTTATAATATGTTGTGAAAAGAAATATGTAGGTGGTTTTTATGAAGTTTTTTTTGGTTGGTAATACTTGGATTACAATGAATGAAGATAATTATAGATATGTTATTCTTGGTAAATCTTTATTTAATGAATATTTGGATATTAATAAGAATATTTTATTTTCTAAGTATAAGTGCTTTAAAAGTTTTACTTATTATGTTGAAAGTAGATTAGCGGTTAAGGGGGCAAATGATAAGTGGGGCTTTTTAGATCGGGATGGTAATTTAATTGTCGATTGTAAATATAATGAAGTTAGTGCTTTTAAAAAGGGAATAGCGATTGTTTTTAATGGTAAGTATGGTATTGTTGATTATTTAGGTAATGAAGTTATTCCTTGTATATTTGATAATATTTACTTTGATAGTTTAGATGATAGTAAAATAAGAATTGTTAGTAATGATAAAAAGCATAATAAGTTAGTAGATGTATCTGTTTTGGTAGGGGATTATTCTTATCCTAAAGATAATAATATTAGGATTATTGATATTGGCGATAGAAAAATGTTAAATAGTGATGATATGGTCGTATGGAAAGAGAGTAATGGATTTGTATTATATGATCTTTTAAATAAAGTTACGACTGTAATTAGAAATCAGAATTATGATGGTATTGTTAATGATCTTATGTTAAGAGATCTAAGAGATGAAGTATTAGTTTATGATGTTCTTAATAGAAGATATTTTAATGTTAAAGAAATTGTTTTAATAAATGATGATTTAGTTAAAAAATTAAAGAAAAATGATGGGATGGTTTAAGATGAATTATATTTTAGTTAATGGTAAATGGTATGCTTTAGGTGATGATAATTGTGATTTTCTTATTTTTGGAAAGAATTGTGATGATGAAAATTATTTTGATAAATATTATGATATTAATATTGATAAATTAATGGAACGTTTTCCAAGTTATGTTGATAATAATGGCTTTAGTGAGGGTAGAATTGCTGTTAAGGGGGCAAATGGTAAATGGGGCTTTTTGAGTAGGGATGGTGAATGTTTTTGCCCTTGTAAGTTTGATTACGTAGAGGATTTTTATCATGGTATATCTATTGTTAAGATGGATGATTTATATGGGGTAATTGATATTTATGGTAATTTTATTATTCCGTGTGTTTATAAGGATATTAGTTATTATGGTAGTTACTGTGAATATTTACTTGTTAAAAGTGTCGATAATAGTAAGAGAATCGATAGAATAAGTGATTTAATTGGGGATTATTTTTATTATAGTATAAAAGATTTTGATGTTGAATTTGAGGATGATATTTATTTATCACATGATAATATGGTCGTTAAACATGAAGATAATATTTTAAAGTTATATCAAGTTGATACTAAGAAGAAGATTGTTTTTGATGGTAATATGTTTTCTGCTATTAAGGAGAAATTGGAAAGTGATAGTGATAATAAGTATGGTATTAAAGTTTTTGATTTGAATAAATTATCTATTTATGATGTTAGTAAGATAGTTTATTTTGATACTGATAATATTTATAAGGCTTTAAGAAAGAGAAGAGGAATGTAATTTAACAAGAATATTCTTGTTAAATTTTCTTTTATCATATATAATTATTATGGTGATATTTGATGAAGTTTGAATATAATGGTATTATTTATGATATAAATGTTATTAGAAAAAATAATAAAAATACTTATATTAGAGTTAAAGATAATGGTATTTATATTACTACTAATTATTTTATTACTAATAGGCAAATTGAGAAATTAGTTAAAGACAATGAGAAGAGTATTATTAATATGATTAAGAGATTAGAAAAAAGGGTTAGTAAGAATGAGGATTTTTATTTATTTGGAAAGAAATTTGATATTGTATATGGTGATTGTTTTAAGGATATTGATATTGATAATGATAAGATATTTGTAAGGGATAATAAGTCTTTAGTTAAGTTTTTAAATAAGAAAATCGAAAGTGTTTTTAAAGAGCATTTGGATTATTGGTATAATTTATTTGAAGAGGATATTCCTAGTCCTAATTTAAAGATTAGAAAGATGAAGACAAGATGGGGAGTATGTAATACTAGGAATAAGAATGTTACTTTAAATTATGATTTATATCGTCTTGAGATAAGATGTTTAGATTATGTTATTGTTCATGAATTATCACATTTTATTTTTCCAAATCATTCTAGTAGTTTTTGGAAATTAGTTAGTAAATATTGTCCTAATTATAAGGAAATTAGAAAAGAAATGAGGGATTAGTATGGTTATTACTTCTGTTAATAATGAATATATTAAGAAATTATGTAAGTTAAAGGAAAAGAAATATAGGGATATAGAGAATTATTTTCTAGTAGAGGGCTTTCACTTAGTAATGGAAGCTTATAATGCTAATTTGCTTGAAAAAATTATTTTACTTGAAAATGAAAGTGTTCCTATATATGATATTGATATTGTTTATGTTAGTAAAGAAGTTATGAAAAAGTTAAGTGATGTGGTTTCTAATAGTTATATTATTGGTATTGTTAGAAAGAAAGAAGAACTTAAAATTGGTAATAGGGTTTTGATATTAGATGATATTCAAGATCCTGGTAATTTAGGGACGATGATAAGAAGTGCTAAAGCTTTTAATTTTGATACGATCGTTTTAAGTAAAAATAGTGTCGATATTTATAATTCTAAAGTTATTAGAAGTACACAGGGAATGTTATTTTATGTTAATATTTTGGTTAGAGATCTTGGTTGTTTTATTAATAATTTGAAAGAGGATAATTATTTTATATATGGTACTTTAGTTAATAATGGTATAGATATTAGAAAGGAAAATATTAATGGTAATATTGCTATTGTGATTGGTAATGAGGGTAATGGGATTAGTGATGAAGTTAAAAAATTATGTGATAAGTTTATATATATTAAGATGAATAGTGATGTTGAGAGTTTAAATGCAGCAGTCGCGGCTTCTATTATGATGTATGAGGTTGATAATAAATGAAATATATTAGAATAGGTAAAATTGTTAATACTCATGGTATAAAAGGGGAACTTAGATTACTTTCTTCTTTTAAATATAAGGATAGGGTATTTAAGAAAGATATGAAGTTATATATTGGTAATAATAAAGAGATGGTTATTATTGATAGTTATAGGAAACATAAGAATTTTGATATGATTACTTTAAGGGGTTATGATAATATTAATCAGGTACTTAAATATAAGGGATGTTTTGCTTTTATTAATAGAGATGATCTAGTACTTAAAAGTGATGAATATTTAGATGAAGATATTATGGGGTTTTTAGTTTATATGGATAATATTTATAGGGGAAAGGTTAGTAATGTTTTAAAATATCCTTCTAGTGATATGATCGTGGTTAATAATGATAATAAGAAGTATTTAGTTCCTTATGTTAAAGATTTTATTTGTTGTATTGATATTAATAAAAAGATAATTATTCTTAATAAGATCGATGGTTTATTTGATATTTAACTTGCAATATTATTAGTTATTAGTTATAATTATAGTAGTTTAAGGGTGATATTATGGTTATTGATATTCTTACTTTATTTCCTAAGATGTTCGAGGGATTTCTTAGTGAATCAATTATTAAAAGAGCTATTGATAATAAATTTGTTACTATTAATGTTCATAATATTAGAGATTATTCTAATCTTAAGAATAAACAGGTCGATGATTATCCTTTCGGGGGAGGATCTGGGATGGTACTTATGTGTGAACCTATTTATTTAGCTATTAAAGAGCTTAGAAGAGAAGATAGTATAGTTATTATGTTAACACCTGGGGGTTATACTTTTGATTCTAAAAAAGCTTATGAATTTAGTAAGTATAAACATATTATTTTATTATGTGGGCACTACGAAGGGTTCGATGAACGTATTAGTAATTTTGTCGATATGAAATTATCGATTGGTGATTATGTTTTAACGGGAGGGGAATTACCCGCAATGGTTATTAGTGATGCTATTGTTAGATTAATTCCTGGTGTTATTAGAAAAGAATCTTTGGATAGTGAGTCTTTTGATAATAATTTATTAGATTATCCTAATTATACTAAGCCAGTTGATTTTATGGGTTATAAAGTACCTGATGTTTTATTAAGTGGTCATCATAAAAAGATAGATGAATATAGACATAATGAACAAGTTAGATTAACAAAAGAATACCGTAGTGATTTATTAGAAAAGAGGAATTAGGATGAGATATTTTATTGAAAAAGATAATGATACTAAAGAAATTGTATATATGGAATATGATCTTAAAGATGGTTATAAGGTTTGTCCTAAAATTAATAAAGATGATGCAATTGAGGTATCAAAGATTGTTTTTGTTAATCCTAGTTTAAGTGAAAAGATTATTCGTAAAAAAGTTGATTTACAAATAAAACATTTGTTAGATACGGCTTTTAATTTAGATATTAATGATGGAGATGATGGGGATAATTCTGGTACTAAGAGATGTTTAATGGATGCAGAGAGACTTAAATTAAAGATTATTAATGATTATGTTAAATATTTAGGTAATAGTTATGCTAGTTTATCTATTAAGAAAATTCAACTTATTATTGATGCTCTTAGAACTAGATTAATTGATTTTAATAAGAAATTAAGTAATGTTCATGAAGAAAATAGGGGGAGAAAAGGTAGATAATATTGGTATTGCAATTATTAAATATTTATGATAATATTAATACATAAGATATAGAAAGGTAGGTGCTCTTCCCATGGATAAAGTATATTATAATATGTTAACTACA
Source organism: uncultured Bacilli bacterium (assembly GCA_944363595.1). Lineage (GTDB taxonomy): Bacteria > Bacillota_I > Bacilli_A > RF39 > UBA660 > CALVUN01. Next base: position 227 of record CALVUN010000079.1, on the reverse strand, counting down.
ATGATACTAGGGGGGGGGGTATAAATTAACTACCTTATATAATATAAGTAATTATAACTACAAGAGTGAGTTTAGTTAGTCTAAACTTATTTCTTGTAGTTTTTATTATTACTACATATTCGTTGTATTATTATAAATTATTTGTTATAATTTAATTAGGATAAAATATGACATATTTTTTATATATAATAAGTTATATTTATATATGGGAGGAAGTTAAGAATGAA
>CALVUN010000078.1 GCA_944363595.1 uncultured Bacilli bacterium | reverse complement strand
GCCGACGATAGTGAAAGCAAAAATAGGACATCGCTGATATTTTTTTATGCCTCAAAAAAAGGCACCATATAAATAAAAACTAGGAAAAGATATATATTAAATATCGATCATTCCTAGTTTTTTTATTTTCATTTCTCTTTTTTTATTATATAATATAAAAAAGGATGATGATACCATGAATAAGCCAATTAAATTGATAGCTACAAATGCTAAAGCCAATCCCCAAGATAAAATAATAACTAATTTAAAGCCTCAAATAATTTATATACCACTAAAAAATAAAAAAGGACAAAATTATAAACCTATTATTAAAGAAAACGATTATGTTTATAAAGGTGATGTAGTAGCTATAACTACTAATGATAATTTTCCCATTCATACAAGTGTCAGTGGATATGTCGTCAGTTGTACGGAAAAAACCATTTCAACAGGTGAAAAAGTAAAATGTCTTGTTATTGAAAATGACTTCAAAGAAAAATATCGCACGACAACAGGTGCAAAACGCTATATAAATAATTATAGTAAGGAAGATTTTATTAATTTACTAAAAGAATCAGGTATTATTGGACTAAGTGGTAGTGCATTTCCTACTTATCAAAAATACCAAACTTCAAAACCTAAGTTACTAATTATCAATGCTGTAGAATGCGAACCATATTTATCATGTGATAAAACCCTTATCTATCATCAAGCAGAATATCTACTTGAAGGCATTGATGCTATTCTCGATATTATGCATATTCCCAGTGCCATCATCGCGGTTAAAGAAAATGACTATACCAGTATAGAAGAACTAAATAAGTATATTGGTACATATCCCAACATTAGTATTACATTAATTCCCAATAAATACCCATGTGGATGGGAAAGAGAATTAATAAAATTAACCGTAAATCAAACATATAATCATTCACCAGCAGAGATAGGTATCATTACTAATAATATTTCAACCATCTATGCCATTTATGAAATGCTAAAATATAATCGTCCTCTTACCGAAAGAATAATAACTCTAATTGGTGATAATTTCACTAAACCTATCAATGTTAAAGTAAAAATAGGTACTAATCTAGGAGAAATATTAACTAAAATTAAACAATATAAGCCCAAAGAGAATTCTATTATTATCGCCGGAGGACCCATGATGGGCAAAAATATTCAGGCATCTGAATTAATCATTACCCAAGACATAAATGGGATCATTATAACAAGTAATTATCCTAGTCAACCAATGACTCCATGCATTAAATGTGGTAAATGTAGTGAAGTATGTCCTGCTTCTCTTATTCCCAATGAAATAATAAAAAATATAAATAATCCAGCCAAACTAAAAAAATTAAAACCAGAACGTTGCATTGAATGTGGCCTATGTTCATATATATGTCCAGCCAAAATAAAAATTAGAGACTTTGTTATCAAAGCCAAAAAGGAGGCAAGTCATGACTAAAAATATCCTCCAAGGACCATTTATCAAAAGTCATGTTAATAGCAAAAAAATAATGATAAATATTATAATAACTCTACTTGCCCTTACCATATTTACCATTGTTACTAATGGCTTAATTACCTATCTAAGAAATGAAGTAAATATTATAGAAATACTTAGTAACATATTAAATCCATTTATCATAATTATTACCATAATTCTTACAAAAATTATTTACCAAGTAATAAGACCAAATAAAAATAACCTTTCACAAACAATTAAAGATCCCAATAACATCATTTTATCACTTATTTTAAACATTCTTATTCCCATCACCACCCCCATATATCTAATTATTCTTGCAAGCATCATCACAAGCCTTGTAAGTTCTCTCTATCAGACATTCAAATACCATCTCATCAACCCCCTTATTTTAGGCCTTATTCCCATCATAATCACATCATTACCACCCCAAATAAATAATTCACATATTGAATTCATTAATATCATTTCCCTAATTATCTATCTTATAATTTTTATGTATCTATGCTATAAGCAAGCCATAAAATGGCAAATAACAATTAGTTATCTCATAACATTTATTCTATCAATTACCTTTATAACCATTACCAATCAACTTCCCATTACATATCCAATTAATTACTTAATCACATATAACCTAATCTTTAGTGCTATCTTTGTAGCGCCATCCTCTTACACCAGTCCCACCACCAAATATGGAAGAATAATATATGGTATTAGTTTAGGTATCATAAACCTTATCCTTTATTATTTAACCCCATATATAAATAACCAATATAGTCCATTAATAGCAATATTAATTATGAACCTATTCGTAAAACCAATCGACCAACTATCAATTCAAATCAATTTCAATAAACCATGTCAAAAATCATCACTCGCTATTATAATCATCATAGCCATTATCATTACCAGTATCATTTCCTATTTACTATAAATAATCGAAAAAAAGAAATTATTATCATTTATATTCCTTCTTTTTCCCTTTATTTTTAAATAAAATTATGCTATGATAAATACAGGTGAAAATAATGAGACAAAGAATAATAATCGATATTGGAGAAAAACCAACCAAAACAAATAAAAAACTAATAAATAATAAAATATTCAAATGGTTACTTTATATGATATGTTATACCATCGTTTTAATTACCGTCGATGTTCTTTTCAAATCCCTAAACATATCTCGTGAAGGGTACATACTATATCCCTTTTTAGCATCCATTATAATATATATCCTAAACCAAACCATAAAACCAATTATATTTTTCATAACCTTACCATTAACCGCATTATCATGGGGCTTATTTTATCCCATCATTAATGTCATTATCTTATACCTAACAAGTTTCATTTTAGGTAGCAAATTCGAATTACATGGTTTTATTATTCCTTTTTTTATTGCCATTTTAATATCCTTTTTAAATATCCTTATGGAAGGAATTGTCATAAAACCAATTATCCATAAAGGAAGTAATAACCATGGATAGAATCTTTATCCAAATAGGACCAATCACCATATATTGGTATGCTGTCATTATTCTAATAGGTATTATCATTGCATATATCATCGCCGATATAGAAGTAAAAAGACAAAAATTAAATAAAAATTTTCTAAGTGATTTATTATTTTATCTAATTCCCATTGGTATAATTGGAGCCCGCTTATATTACGTATTATTCGATTTAGATAATTTTATTCAAAACCCCATTTCCATAATAAAAATATGGGAAGGAGGTTTAGCTATCTATGGAGCCGTAATTGCCTGCATTATTTTTATTTATTTCTATAGCAAAAAAATAAAAATACCCTTTCTAAAAATTCTAGACTTATTAGCGCCTTCTCTTATCATTGCCCAAAGTATAGGAAGGTGGGGGAACTTTATCAATCAAGAAGCATATGGCCCCATCACAACTCTAAAGCACCTTCAAGATTTACATATTCCCAAGTTCATTATCGAAGGAATGCATATCAATGGCAATTATTATACTCCAACATTCTTGTATGAATCATTATGGTGTTTAATAGGATTTATCCTTTTAATGTTAATAAGATATATCGTAAAAAACAAAAAAATAGGTATTCTTACAAGTACCTATTTCATATGGTATGGTATTGGTCGTTTCTTAATCGAAGGCTTACGACAAGATAGCTTATATTTAGGATCATTTCGTATCAGTCAAATAGTATCAATTATACTAATAATAATAGGAATAGCAATTCTATTCATTACCCAAGGGAGGAAAGAAAATGAAAAAGTATGATGTCATCATTATCGGTTCAGGAGTAGCGGGTATGACCGCGGCAATATACCTAAAACGAGCAGGTATAAATACCCTTATTATCGAAGGCGATACCCCAGGAGGACAATTAAATAGAGCAAGTTCCATAAAAAATTATCCAGGCTTTAAAGAAATAGATGGCCCGACTTTAGCTTATAATATATACGAACAATTAAATAGTTATAATATAGATTACCTATATGAAAAAGTAACAGAAACAGATTTAGAAAATCAAATAATAACAACCACAAATAATAAAATAACATATAATTACTTAATTATTGCAACAGGAAGAATACCAAGAAAATTAAATTTAGATAATGAAGATAAATTAATAGGACATGGAATAAGTTATTGTGCATTATGTGATGGTAATCTATACAAAGATAAAAAAATTATCGTAATTGGAGGGGGAAATTCCGCTTTACAAGAAGCAATACACTTATCCAAAATATGTAAAGAAGTAACTATCATTCATAGAAAAGACACATTCAAAGCGGAAAGAGAAACTATTGAAGATTTAGAAAACTATAAAAACATAAAAGTAATATATAATACAAATGTTATAAGATATAACATTATGAATGATAAACTATATTCAGTAACACTAGACAATAATAAAGAAGTAAAAACAGATGGAATATTCATTTCTATAGGATATAATCCATCAACAGATATCTTTAAAGTAAGTAAAGAAAATGGATATATTATTGTAAATAAAAATTATGAAACCAATATAAAAAATGTATATGCTTGTGGTGATGTAATAAAAAAAGATACATATCAATTAACAACATCAACTGGAGAAGCAACAAATGTAGCAAATCATATAATCAACAAAATAAATAAAGAATAATTATAATAACCAAATATTAATTTCAAAAAAACATCGTACAAAATTAACAATCACATAATAAAATTGTTATAAAAAGATGAAATTAATACACGATGAAGATTTAATAAAAGTAACAAAAGGAATAAGATAATGTACATATATAGTTCAATAAATTGTTATCATTTCCCTTGACTTTTAACCATAAATCGTATAAACTTATGTTAAGTACAAGATGTACAAGAAGGAGGAAAAAATATGGAATTAAAAGGATCAAAAACCGAAAAAAATCTAATGGAAGCTTTCGCAGGTGAAAGCCAAGCTAGAAATAAATATACTTATTATGCAAGTAAAGCCAAAAAAGAAGGCTATGAACAAATCGCTGCTATTTTTGAAGAAACAGCAGCTAACGAAAAAGAACATGCCAAATTATGGTTTAAAGCTTTACATGATGGTGACATTCCTGATACAATGACAAACTTAAAAGATGCTGCTGATGGTGAAAACTACGAATGGACAGACATGTATGACAAATTCGCTAAAGAAGCTGAAGAAGAAGGATTTACCGAATTAGCTAATAAGTTCCGTTTAGTAGGGGCTGTTGAAAAGCATCATGAAGAAAGATATTTAGCATTACTTAATAATGTTAAAGAATCAAAAGTATTTGAAAAAGCTGAACAAAAAGTATGGGTATGTCGTAACTGTGGACACGTACATATTGGTTTTGAAGCACCAAAAGTATGTCCAACATGTAATCATCCACAAGCATATTTTGAGTTAAAAGCAGAAAATTATTAATATAAAGAACTCATTAAAGAGTTCTTTTTTAGAAGAGAGGTAACAAATGAAAGATCAATTCCAAGATATAAGGGTACCAATATCTAAAGATAATCCAAGTATCTATCGTATAGAAGAAAAATGCATTAAATGTGGTGCTTGCAAAGGAATATGTAAAATTAGAATAGGCGTTTATGGAAATTACAATTTAGAAGAAGTTGAAGAACCAATTTGCATTCACTGTGGTCAATGCCGAATTGTCTGCCCCGTTAATAGTATCGAGGGAGTATGCGATTATCCCCAAGTAAAAAAAGCCATTTCCAAAGGGAAAACAGTAATTTTCCAAGTAGCACCAGCAGTTAGAGTAGCTTTAGGAGAAGAGTTCGGATTAAAACCAGGTACAAACGTTGAAAAGAAAATCACTAAAGCACTAAAAACACTAGGGGCCTCATATGTTTTCGACACCACTTTTGGTGCAGACTTAACAATCATGGAAGAGGGAAGTGAACTATTAGAAAGATTAAAAAAGAAAGAAAACATTCCTATGTTTACTAGCTGTTGCCCAGGTTGGGTAAAATATTGTGAAATATTCTATCCCGAGTTAATTCCTCATCTATCGACAGCCAAAAGTCCTATTTCCATGCAAGGAGCAATGATAAAAACCTATTTTGCCGAAAAAGAAAACATTGCCAAAGAAGATATCGTAAGTGTTGCTGTAACACCATGTGTAGCTAAAAAATATGAAATAAATAGAGAAGAATTTCATCATGATGTAGATTATGTAATAACAACTAGTGAATTAGCTATGTGGTTAAAAGAAGAAAAAATCGATTTCAATAATTTAGAAGAAGAAGATTTTGACCAAATTATGAGTCGTGGCAGTGGTGGTGGCTTAATTTTTGGAAATTCCGGTGGAGTAATGGAATCAGCATTAAGATATGTAAATTATCTCATCACGGGTACCAAAAATAACAAAAAACTACTAAATTTAGAACCCGTTCGTGGCTTAAAAGATATCAAAGAAGCAAACATCACCATCGGAGAATATAACCTAAAAGTTGCCGTCATCAATGGCACTGGTGATGCCAAAAAACTAATAAATAAAATTAAGGAAGAAAATCTTCATTACGATTTCATCGAAGTAATGGCTTGTGATGGAGGTTGTATCGCTGGGGGAGGACAATCTAAAGCTAATTATCCAATTACTAACGAAATAAAAGAAGAAAGAATCAAAGGACTATATAATCTTGATGAACAAAATAAAATAAGAAATTGTTTTGAAAATCCCGATATAATAAAAATATATCAAGAATATTTAGATAAGCCACTAAGTCAAAAAGCTGAAGAATTGCTTCATACATCATATAAAGATTGCAGTAGTACCTTAAAAAGTAAAGTAAATACCTAAAAGAAAGAAAGTGAATTAATGTTAAAAACATATGGCCAAGTATATTATTTCAAAAATGGCCAAATACAAACATCAAATTTAACTATTGAAAAAGACAAATTATCTAATATCATCAAAAATCGTACCGAAAGAAGTATAATTTTAAGCGATGATGAGATAAAAAAAAGTAATGAAGAAACATTACCATATTCACCATATCTAAATCAATTAGAAGAATCATATTCCATCATAAGATATCAAGAAAATTATGACAATTCAAATCAACCAACTATAGATATCATTATAGCCAAACAACTAACTAAAGAAGATAAGAAAAATATTGAAGCAGTAATAAAAACATTACCATCAACTAAATATGTTCATATCTATAATTATGTAAGTTCACCTTATGGTAATCGTTTTGAATATTATGATGGCTTATTATCCAATCACTATTCCAATAAGCCCATGAGTAGCATTCCCACTTTACAAGCATTACCATATTATTTAAAAGATAAAACTAATGAATTAACCGAAGAAGAAAAACAAATGCTTAAAAAATATCGTGAATACGACTTAGTAGATATACTTATTGCTGATAATCAAAGAAAATATCCCATTATTAATAATTCAAATGCGGGAGTAATTGTTATAAGTAGTAATCAAACAGAAGCAAGTACTTTAAAAGAAATGCAACACAATAAAGAATTCAAATTAATTTTAAAAAAGCTTCATCCTAAGCTCAATTTAAAAAACAAATTTAATATTATGGAAGTAGTAAATAATACCAATGACATATTAATACAACTATATGATCACCAACTAATATTGTGGCTTCCTGAAAAAATAAACCAATATCAAATTACGGAATTAAAAAAGTTAGCTATTCAAATTGAACAAATAAATAAAAACTGTTTCAAAAATCATCATCCATTAGTGGACGTATATACAACTTTTTGCGAAGGTGATATAGCAGAATTAGAAGATTTAAAAAGTTTAGAAAAATATCTATTTCAATTAGAAAAAAATAATTTACCAAAGCATAAATAATCTAACAAAAAAGAAAAAATATACCCAAATAATAGAATATTATTCATATTTTTGTGAAAAAATCACAAAAATAGCAAAAATAGGTATATTTTTTTCATTTTATGTAATATAATACTTATATGAGGAGGGAAGAAAATGCTTATAGAATTTAGTGTTAAAAATTTTTTATCCTTTAAAGATAAAGTAACTTTATCCATGGAAAAAGGTATTGGCAATGAAAATTTAGAAAATACAATTACTAATAGCATAACTGATTTACTAAAAACCGCGGCCATTTATGGTGCAAATGCTTCTGGTAAATCTAATATCTTAAAAGCATTCACTTGTGCCATTTTAATGATAAGAAATTCTAACTTAATATCCATTGATGGCAAATGGGATTTTATAAAACCTTTTTTATTTGATGAAAATAGTAAAAATAAACCAAGTGAATTTGAGTTTATTTTTATAGCAAATAATATTAAGTATAGATATTTCTTTAGTGCTGATGCGAGTAGAATCTATGATGAGACATTAGACGCTTATTATAGCCAAAAACCAACAAATATTTTTACTAGAACAAAAACCAACATTTATGAATTTAGCAATGATAAAAATAAACTAGAACCCCTAGCGGCAACTAATACCGAAAATAAATTATTTTTATCGACAGCAACAACTTGGAATTATGATAAAACAAAAGATGCCTTTTTATGGTTTTTAACAACAATAGATACATATACATCTTTTAATAAAATATCAGATAAAGATTTAATTGATTATAGTAATAATGATAAAGAACTAAAAAAATTCGCCCTAAAGCTATTAAAAGAATCAGATATTCTCATAAAAGATATCTTCGTTGATTATTATGAAGAAAAGAAAGTAGATAGAACTATGAAAGACATTTTAACTTCATCACTACTAGGAATTAATGAAAAAGATAAAAATATAAATGTTAATATTGAACTTGAACATGAAGTTATAGATGAAAATAATAATACTCATACATATAAATTAAACTTTAATGATGAATCATCAGGAACAAAAGTACTTTTTGCTCTTGCTCCATTCTTAAAAAGATCATTTGAAAAAACCAAAGTCATAGTCGTGGACGAATTAGAAAGAAGTTTACATCCAACATTAGTAGAGTTTATCATAAAATTATTTAATAATGAAAAAATTAATAAAGTTAATAGTCAATTAATATTTACAACCCATGCCACCAATTTATTAAATTTAGAAATATTTAGAAGAGATCAAATTTGGTTTACAGAGAAAAATCCCAATAATGGTATTTCTAGATTGTATCCACTCGATTCATTTTCTATAAGAAAAGATGAAAATATACAGAAAGGATATATTAATGGTCGCTATGGAGCAGTTCCATTTATAAATGATGTAGACTTATGGCTAGAAGACAAGTAAAAAAGAAAAAAAAACCATTAATTGTTATTTGTTCAGAAGGTGGTAAAAAATCATCAGAATATTTCTATTTTAGAAATTATTCTAGTAGAAATTTAAGAATTCAATTCTCAACTGGAAATAGTACTGATCCCAAAGGAATGTTAGAAGACTTACTAAAATATTTAGATAATGAAGATATAAAATCGGAAGATAATTTTAAAATATTTTTAATATTGGATACTGATTTAGATGAACACCGAATAGAGGAAATAAAGAAAATAGAATCAGAATGTATTAAAAATAATATAGAAATAATAACATCATCTCCAACATTTGAAATATGGTATATAATGCATTATCGAAATAATAAATTAACATTTAAAACAAGTAAAGATGTAAAAAAAGAATTACAAAGTCTATACAGTCAATATACAGAAAGTGTGAATATGTATAAAATAATAAAAAATTCAACCGATAATGCAAGAAAAACAGCCTATTTATTAGAAAAACAAATTATCAAAAATAATGAAGATTTACTAAGAGCAAATCCTCATACAAACATATATAAAGTATTAGAGGCAATAGATGAATTTAATAAAGAAAAATATCAATAATAATATTAATTAAAAGTATTACATATAAAAATAAATTTCTAAAAAAAGAAATTTATTTTTTTTAATATTTAAAATCTATTGACAAATATTTAAAAGCATAGTATTATTTAATTGTGCTATTACAAGTAGTACAGTCATAAAATGATTTAGGAGGAAAAAATATGATTGAAATTAAAGGAGTAAGTAAAAAATATGAAAAAGAAAATGTCCTAGATAATCTTAAGTGTACCATTAAAGACAACTGTATCTATGGCTTAGTTGGAGCCAATGGTGCAGGGAAATCAACATTACTAAGACTAATCAACAGTGTCTATAAGCCAGACAAAGGTAGTATTATCGTTGATGGTGAAGAAGTCTATGATAATCAAGAAAAGAAAAAAGACATGGTCTTTATTCCTGATGATCTTTTCTTCTATCCATCATATACCTTAATTGATACAGCTAAATTCTATGAGGCAATGTATCCCAAATTTGATATGGTCAAATTAAAAGAATATGCCGATTTATTTCATCTTGATTTAAACAGTAAAATAAACACTTTTTCTAAAGGTATGAAAAGACAATGTGCCATCATTTGTGCTTTAGCCACCAACGCCAAGTACCTATTTTTTGATGAAACATTTGATGGCTTAGACCCCGTTGTTAGAAATACCATGAAAAAAATAATTGCCAAACACATGGACGAAGAAAATTCAACAATAATTATGACTTCCCATAATCTAAGAGAATTAGAGGATATTTGTGATAACTTAGGCCTACTATATAAAGGAGGAATACTTTTTGAAAGCGATATCGACAGTGTCAAAACCAATATGTTCAAAGTTCAAATATCGCTAAAAAAAGACTTTCAAAAAGAAGATTTTAAAATGCTAGACGTTCTAAGCTTTAAAAAATGCGGTAGTGTTGCTACCATAATTATTAACGATAAAGACAAAAAAGCCAAAAAAATACTAAAAGATATGAATCCTATCATCTTAGATTATATTCCCCTTACATTAGAAGAAGTCTTTATCTACGAAATGGAGGCGTTAGGTTATGAATTTAACCAAATTATTTAACTATGCATATTTAAAACAAAATCTCAAAAAATCCAAAAACATCTTAGCCTTATTTATAGGTATAGTTCCTATCTTTAATATAATAACTATGATCATGCAAATAGATACTAATGAAAGCACTATTCCTAGTCTTGAAAACCTATCTATTATCAATATCTTAGGTCTATATGTAATTCCTATTGTTTTATCTATTTGTCTATTTGGTTATATCTTTAAAAAAAGAACCGTCGATTTCATCAATTCGATGCCCATCAGTCGCAAATCAATATTTATAACTAATACCATCGGAGGTATAGCCATTATAATTCTAATTAATTTACTAAATATCATTTTACTAGCTATTCTAGGTTCCATTTTTGATAATCTCTTCATTCCCATAACTTTACTTGTCGATTACTTTATCGTGTGGACAATTAGCTATATCTTTGTCTTCACCGCAGCCAATATTGCCATGAGTCTAAGTGGTAATGCCATCACAGGAATTGTTTTAACTATGCTAATACTTTTCCTAATACCCTTTTTAAATACCTATAAAAATATCAAAGGTACATATTTATCCAACAACGAAGTAAAAATCGAGTGCAGGGAAGAAAGTTGTAAACCCATTAATTACACTTGTTATGAAGAAGATACAACCTGTATAAAAGATGAAGAAAATAACATCTATAAAGCTAACGTTTATGTAAATTCAGATAATGATGATTACACATTACCATATAACATCATTAATCACACCCTTTTCAGTAGTAAAACCCTAACTATCTACAATACTAAAGAAAACATAATTATGTTAATCCTAAGTATTATCTATATCATAATAGGTACCATAACTTTTGAAAAAAGAAAGATGGAAGTATCCGAAACATCATTTAAAAGTATTCATACCCATTTATTAGTAAAATCCCTAACCCTAATACCCATTCTCTTATTAACCTATGAAATAGTAAGTCGTTACCCCTTAGACATATCAACTATCTTTATCTTTGCTATCGTCTTAGTTTACTATTTCCTATACGACTTAATAACTAAAAAATCCATAAATCATATAAAATTATCTATTTTATATTTCATTATCACTACTTGTATAATCTTTACCTTTGCCTTTACTATAACCAAAATAGTAAATAATAACAATAAACAGTATCTAACCATAAATGATATTAAGTCAACAACAATAATTCCTGATGCCATAAATAACGTCTATAATTTTGAAGATACTCTAAAATATATTGCTATCAAAGATAAAAATATCATTAACAATGTCATATCCATTATTACTGATACTAACAATGCCGAATATTACTATAATGAAGATGAAATAAGTCAATATATAACAATCTATCTAAATACAAACCAAGGAATACTCGAGTTTCGTAATTCCATCAGTCAAGAACAATATAATAACCTAATGAATTTACTTATCCAAAATGATACCATAAAAAATAGTTATAATAACATTAATTATGATGAAATATTTGCTCTTCAAATAGGAAATACCATCTTTGAAAAAGAAAAGCAAGAAGAAATAATTAAAGAAATACAAGATAGCTTAGCTAAAACAGATATAAATACAATTTTAAAAACACCTCTTGAAAATGTCTTACCAATACAAATATATAGCTATCAAAACCACAAATTAAATACCTATAATATAAATTCAACTATATCAGATAAGTTAGAAAGTCAAGTAATTCAAGCATATAATCAAGAATTATATCAAAATATCAACAGTAACTTTTCCATCAGTTGTGGTAACTCTATTTGTTATAACAATATCAATAGTGATATTCTAAACTATGTCCAAAACGACATCATATCCTATATTAAAGAACAAAATAATCAAGTAGATCCTACCCAAGAATATATTATATTAGATCTTTATCAAGTAAATAGTTTTAATATAAATGGCAACTACAAATACATAACCAATAATATCGAAGACATAATTAATATTGTCAAAAATAAAGAAGAAGAACTAAAAAAACAAGAAGAATATAGTTATCTCTTTGAAACAGGTGAAAATTATGAATAGTATTATTAATTTAGACTATTCTAGTAGAACATCTATTTATGAACAAATAATTAATGAATTTGAAAAATATGTTGCCTTAGGTATATTAAAACCAAATGAACAAATACCATCAATTCGTGAATTAGCAAGTTCTTTAGGAATAAATCCCAATACCGTTCGTAAAGCCTATCAAGAATTAGAAAATAAAGGCGTAATACATACCATATCCACTAAAGGAACATTTATATCATCTGATACTAGTACCATTATAAACAATAAAATAAATAAAGAAATATCAATTATAAAAGAAAAAATTCAAGAATTAGAGAAACTAGGATTAACTAAAGAAGAAATATTAAATAAATTAAAATAGGGAAGTGTTAAATATGAAAATTGTCGAAGTAAAAAATTTATGTAAGAACTATGGTAAAGGTACAACTTTAGTAAAAGCCCTAGATAACATAAGTTTTAGTGTTGAAGAAGGAGATTTCATCGCCATCGTTGGAGCATCAGGATCAGGAAAATCAACTCTCCTTCACATCCTAGGTGCGGTAGACCATCCAACTTCAGGTAAAGTAATTATTGGTAATATCGATGTCTATAAACAAAAAGAAGATGATTTAGCCATCTTTAGAAGAAGAAAAGTAGGACTAATATATCAATTCTATAATCTTATTCCCATATTAAATGTTAAAGAAAACATAACTTTACCCATTTTATTAGATCGAAAAAAAGTTGATAACCAATACTTAGATGAATTAATTGCTACCTTAGGACTCAAAAAAAGAGTAGATCATCTACCAAACGAACTATCCGGAGGTGAACAACAAAGAGTATCTATCGGTAGAGCTCTTATGTCTCATCCTGATATCATCCTTGCCGATGAACCAACAGGTAACTTAGATTCCAAAGCTAGTACTGAAATAATAGATCTTTTAAAACTATCAAATCAAAAATACCATCAAACCATTATCATGATAACTCACGACTATAACTTAGCTTTAAATACCAATCGTATTATCACTCTAAAAGATGGTAAAATCATTAAAGATGAGGAAATAAAACATGAACATACTAAATAAATTAACTATCAAATATCTCATCCTAAACAAAAAAAGAACAATTGTTACCATAATAGGAATTATCTTATCGACAGCCCTAATGGTAGGAATAGGTTTATTATTTGCTAGTTTTCAAGATTATTCAAAACAAGAAATCATAAGTTACAATGGATCATATCAAGCCACATTAAAAAACTTACCCAAAGAAAAAATATCACGTCTAAATAGTACCCCTAATTTAGAATATACATATGATGAAACCATAGGTTTTAGTCTCGATGAAGAAGAAAATTCCTATCAACCATATATTCATATATCAAGTGCTAGTCAACCCCTATTTAAAGAAATAAAACTAGAAGAGGGAAGATATCCCCAAAATAATGAAGAAGTAATAATACCAGTTAGTATGACAGATAACTATAGTGTTAATGATACCATAACCTTATCCTATGGATATCGTCTATCTTCTGATGGTAATACCATTTATCAAAATGATGAATATAACGATAAAGAAACATTAAAAATAGAAAATACCAAAACCTATACAATAGTGGGTATAATAGCTAATAATCCCTATAATAACTATTCAAATATAGCAAGAACAATCTATACTACCAATGAAAGTAGTAATAATACCGATACCTATAATATCTATATAAAATATAATCCACCTAAAAATATCATCAAAAATATCCAAAAACTAGCATCTAAACTAAATTATGACGAAAATAACATCACATATAATACCCCATTACTAGGGGTATATGGTGAATCACAATATAACAATGTAACATCCACAATAGCAAAGATTCTAACCATTATGTTATCCATAATATCAATTGGTTGTATCATTGTCATTTATAATTCATTTGCCATATCCGTGATGGAAAGAAAAAAACAATTAGGTCTCTTATCCAGTATTGGAGCCACTAAAAAACAAATATTTAGAACCATCTTCTATGAAGCAACACTAGTAGGTATAATAGGTATCATACTAGGTATAATATCATCATATTTAGGAATAGGTATCGTCATAATTATAATAAACCATCTTTTAGGGGCCATCTTAGAATTCAAACTAAACCTAGTAACAAACCCAACATATCTAATTATTCCCATAATCTTTATGATTATCGTAATCTATATATCAGCCTTAATCCCAGCGAAAAGAGCAAGTTCAGTTTCACCCCTTACATTAATTAGACAAAATGAAGATATCAAAATAGAAAAAAAGAAAATAAAAGTAAGTAAATTATCTCAAAAACTATTTGGTATCGAAGGAGAAATAGCTTTAAAAAATATCAAAAGAAATAAAAAGAAATATCGAATTACCATAATATCACTCTTTATAAGTATTGTTATGTTTATATCATTTTCTAGTTTCTTAGATTATACCCTAAATACCACAGATAATATGCTAACAACTTATGATTATGATATCTTAATAAGTACTTATAATCCTACTGATGAAGTAAAATCCTTAGTAAACCAAATCATAACTAATTCAAGTGTTACCAAATATAGTACTTATAGGACCAATAATTTAACAATTCAAAGAAAAGATAGTAACTATACTAAAGAATATCTAGAATTAAAAGCAAATAATAATTACGAAGACATAAATAAAGATGATAATTATGATAACATCACTATTATAGGTTTAGATAATGCAAGTTTTAACGAATATACCAAAGAACTAGGTGTAAAAAATAACAAAATAATACTCTATAATAAATATAAAACAATTACCTATAATAATAATAACCGCAAAGTAAATATAACCAAAGTAACTACCGATAATCCCCAAATAACATTATGTTATAATAATACCTGTGATAGAACCCTAAATAATATCTATATAACAGATAAAATATACTATTCAATAGAATATATCCAAGAATACGAAGGTATTAAACTAATAGTAAATGAAGATACATACAATTATTTAAAAGAAAACTATTCAGATTTAGATACCAATTATCAAGAAACCGTTATAACAGCTAGTAATACTACAGAACTAGATAAACTAGGAGAAAAACTAAATAACTATATGAATGCCTCATACTTAAATATTAATACCAGTCTAAAGATGGCAAATAATATCATTTTAGTAATAAAAATATTAGTATATGGTTTCATTTGTTTAGTTACCCTAATCGGGGTTACGTCAGTCTTCAATACCATTAATACCAGTATGAATCTTCGCCAAAAAGAATTTGCCATTTTAAGAAGTATAGGTTTAACCAAAAAAGGATTTAACAAAATAATATACTATGAAAGTATCTTCTTTGGTATCAAATCATTACTATATTCACTACCAGTATCATTAATCATAATCTTATTAATTCATAACAATATGAATAATATAGCCACATCTAATCTAATCATTCCCTATAAAAGCATTATCATATCCATAATTGGTGTCTTTATCATAACTATAATAACAATGTTATATGCATCAAGAAAAATCAAAAAAGATAGTATCCTAGAACAAATAAGAAAAGAGAATATCTAATGTTAAAGAAAATAATAATTACTATAATATCTATAATTACTATAATAACAATATTAACAATAATTATAAATATCTATATATATTTAACTACCAAAAAACAAATAATAACTATAGATAAAATAAATAATATCGATTATATACTTGTTCTAGGAGCTAAAGTAAGTAATAATAAACCAAGTATAATGCTAAAAGATAGATTAGATAAAGCTTATGAAATATATAACACTAATAAAAATATCAAAATAATACTAAGTGGTGATGGTCAAAATAAAGAAAATAACGAAGTAAAAGTTATGCAAGATTACCTAATAAATCTAGGTGTAAATAAAGATAATATCATCTTAGATAAAGAAGGCTTATCAACTTCTAATAGTATTTATAACTTAAAAAATAAATTAAAAATAAATAAAGTATTAATAATAACTCAAGAATATCACTTATATAGATCCCTTTATATAAGTAATAAACTAAATATCGAAAGTTATGGAATACCCGCTAAAAAAGAAAACTATCAAGGTTGGATATACCGAGAAATAAGAGAAATATTAGCTAGAGTAAAAGATTTCTTTAAAGTAAGTATAATAAATTAAAATAAGTAAATACTATAATTGGTACATAAAGTACCTATCATATCAAAGGAGTTGATATCATGAAAAATATGAAATCAAGTATAGCTTTAATTGCCACAGGAGTAGGGGCAACATTATTGTACCAAAACATAAAAAATGGTAATTTAAAGAAAATGGTAGCCAAAATGAAAAATACCGAAATGAAAGCTATCGATAAAATGGAAGATATGATGTAACAAAAGAGGGAATATCCCTCTTTTAATTATGAATATAATACTAACAAGTATACTTTACACAATAACATTATTATATTCTTTTAATCATAATTAGTTAAGAAATTCATAACTAAATCAATTAATACATCTTTTTCTTTAGGATTAGATTGGGCAATTCTTTTATGATCATAGTCATCAAGTAAATTTAAAGCATTTGAATAGCATATCCTTTTAATAGATAATCTTTTAATACTTTATTTGCCCATTTTCTAAATATTACACCATTTTTAGATTTAACGCGATAACCAACACTTATGATAACATCTAAACTATAAAAAGAAACTGGCTTATCTGAATTAGGAATTTGCATTTTTTGCAAATTACTTTTCATGTCTAATTCATTTTCAGCAAAAATATTTTTAATATGCCTTGATATAACACCAATGTTTCTATCAAATAATCTAGCCATTTGCTCCTGAGTAAGCCAAACAGTTTCATCTCTCATATTCACTTCTAATTTTACGTTTTGATTTTCGAACAATATAATTTCATTTTTCATGTCTTTCCACCTCAATTATATTGTTCTAACTAAAATTAAAATTTCCTTTCAAATAATTAGCTTTAAAGTAGAAAACTAGATTTAACTCTATAACCAAGAGAATTAAGAGGGATATTATGAATGTCTATATTTTCATTTTTTTAAAATAATAATCAGTTAAACGACTATAAAAAATTAAAAATATTTCTGATTGTCAAAAGGAAATTGGAATAAAAAAATGAGTTATAAAAATATACTCATTAATCTAAAAATTATGACATTTAATAATGACATTTACACATGTGATATATCAACTCCAATTATGATTATATCACATATGAGCGTTGAGGGTTCGAGTCCCGGTGCGCTCTTTTTTATGTTCACATAAAAAAGACTGAAACAAAATTAATTATTTAATTTCATAACAGCCCCTTTAATTATGAATATAATACTAACATGTATACTTTACACAATAACATTATTTTATAAAAAATATATATAATTCCATGTATTATCATCTACAGTATTTCATTTTTTTAGGAAAAGAATAACTTTTTTCTAGAAAAAAAATAATTATAAATAAATATTCTTTTATGATCATAGTCATTAAGTAAATTTAAAGCATTTGAACAGCATATCCTTTTAATAGATAATCTTTTAATACTTTATTTGCCCATTTTCTAAATATTACACCATTTTTAGATTTAACACGATAACCAACTGATATAATTACATCAAGATTATAAAAGGGCACTTTTGGTTTAACGCCATTAACGTGTAAATTTTGCACGTTATTAGTTTCAATTAACTCTTGTTCCTTAAAAATATTTATTATATGTCTTCTTATATTAGATTCCTCTCTGCCAAACAATTCAGACATTTGCTTGACATTTAGCCAAACAGTTTCATCTCTCATATTCACTTCTAATTTTACGTTTTGATTTTCGAACAATATAATTTCATTTTTCATGTCTTTCCACCTCAATTATATTGTTCTAGCTAAAATTAAAATTTCCTTTCAAATAATTAGCTTTAAAGTAGAAAACTAGATTTAACTCTATAACCAAGAGAATTAAGATTGTAGTAATCAACTTTATTACAATTTTTGCATCAACTATTATCATTTCCCATAATCTAATTATTATGTTAAAATAATTATGAAAGAAGGAATCTAATATGTTATCAGTATATATCCATATACCCTTTTGTAATCACATATGTTCATATTGTGATTTTCCCAAAGTATTATATAATCATAAATACATAAATAACTATCTAAATAGCTTAGAAAAAGAAATAAAAGCAAGATATCATAATGAATTAATAGATACCATATACATAGGGGGAGGAACCCCAACATCCCTAAATAATCAAGAATTAAATAAATTATTAAATATCCTAACTATCTTTAAAACCAAAAAAAATATTGAATATACAATCGAAAGTAATATAGAATCATTAGACTTATCTAAAATAAAAATATTAAAAAAATATAACATAAATAGAGTAAGTTTAGGAGTTCAATCATTTAATAATAATACCCTAAAATATCTAAATCGACATCATACCAAAAAAGAAGTAATAACACTAATAAATAACTTAAAACAAAATAATATAAATAATATAAATATTGATCTAATATATGCAACTAATAATAATATAAAAGAAATAGAAGAAGACTTAGATACATTTATATCACTAAATATACCTCATGTATCATATTATTCCCTAATAATAGAAAATAACACTTATCTAAAAACAAATAATACTAACTATATAGATGAAGATATAGAATATAAAATGTATAAACTAATAAATAAAAAATTAAAAAAACATAATTATCACCAATATGAAATAAGTAATTATAGTAAAAAAAATTATGAATCAAAACATAATCTAAATTATTGGCATAATGGTAACTATTATGGTTTTGGTCTAGGAGCAGTAAGTTATATTAATAATATAAGAAGAACTAATACTAAGAATTTAACTAAATATTTAAATAATAACTATTTAGATAAAGAAGAATATGAAGATATAAATACTAGTATAGAAACAGATATAATGTTATCACTAAGGACTACTAAAGGATTAAATCTAACAAAATTCTATAACAAATATCAAAGAAAACTAATAGATATATATAATATAAATAACTTATTAGAAGATAAAATATTAACTATAAAAAATAACTATCTAAGTATTAATAAAAAATACCTATATTTAGAAAATGAAATAGTCTTAAAAATACTACAAAATGTAAAATAAATATAATATATATAAAAGACTTTACATGAAGTAAATAATATGATATTCTTAAGATAAGAAAGGAGAGTAGGAATGAAAAAATTTCTAAGAGCTAGTTTAATATTTACATTAACATTATTTATGCTACCAACTATGGTAAATGCTGCAGGAACAGATGAAGAAACATTAGAAGTAACAACAGATCAAACCATAAGTGAAGATAGTACTTATGGTGCCTTAAGAATTTCCAATAATGCAACACTAACTATTGAAAAAGGTGTAACATTAACTATCGATGGAAATAAAGGTATAACTTTAGAAAATAGTGATAAAGCAACATCACTAGCATTAGTAACAGATGGAAAAATAACTATCAATGAAGGTGCAACATTAAACATTATAAACAGTAAATCTGGTGCTTATGCTGCTTTTAGAACAACAGGAGCAAGTGTTGTAACCATAAATGGAGGAACATTAAACGTAAGTGATAATGATACTCGTGGTATGGATAACACTATGGGACTTACAATGACAATCAATGATGGAAAACTATATGTAAATAATAACTCATTAAATGCCATGAATGGAACAACAGGTGGTATTACCGCAACTGATTCATACATTGAAGGAAATAACAATGGATTAGGAGGATTAAACTCAAAATTCATCTTAAAAGGAGCAACAATCATAAATGCAACAGGTAATGGTTACAGTGGTTTAACTTTAAATGAAGGAAGTATCATCGGTGGTAGTACTGTTGTAAACATTACTGATAACAATACTGAAAATAATAAAGATAAAGCTGATCTATTATTACAAGGAGCAGTAACTATCGAAGAACAAGGAGGACTTATAGCAACTACTATGGCTCCATTAAAAAGCACATGGGGTGATTACAGTGTAACCAAAAACACAGCAATCACCATTAATGGAGAAGAAGCTATTGCTATGATCGGTTTAACTGTACCAGTATGTGATGGACAAGAAGCTTGTACTGAAGAAAATATCGTTGCAAGCGATATCAATTTAACAAATGGTGTTTATATCACTATGAATGAAGAATTAGATTCACTAGTGGCAACTATCGGTGGTAATATAGGAGAAGGCTTAGAATTACCAAAAGAAGTATCAAAAGTAATCATCAATGATACCGTAACTAAAGACATAACAATAAATGTCGAAGCAGGTACAATCATTGAAAACAATTCACAAGCCAAAGTAAATGCCATTGCCGATGGCCAAACAACAACCGTAAATGCTGGTGAAGAAGTAACAATAGCTAAAGTAACTGAAGGAACAGTTCAAACACCAACTCAAGAAGAAGAAAAAAATCCTGAAACAAGTGATATGAATATATATACTGTAATAGCTATGATACTAATGGCTACTATAGGAACAATCTTTGCAAGCAAAAAAATATATGCAAAAGTTAATGTAAATAGATAAAAGCTCAAAACAAAAAAGTGATAAAAATATCACTTTTTTATTTTCAATAATATTGCTATTTACCTTTATATATGTTAAAATTAATTTAAGATAAGGTGATCACATGAAAGAAAAAAATAAAAAAATACCCACTATTATTGTATCATCAATAATAGTAATATTAGGAATAATAGGAGTAACATTAGCCCTAACAAGTGGTTTTAGTAGTAATGTCGTAATAGATACAGCTAACTTAGGAGTAGAATATACAGGTAATTTAACCTTACCAAGTACAAGTCTATATCCCATCGAAGATAGTGAAATAGATACTAATACTGAAAATGTTTTAACAATTAATTTCACTGTCAAAGGAGTCCAAAGTAATCCTACTGATATACCTATTATTTATGATATCGTATTATCAGATTTAGATGTACCAGAAGAATTAAAAAGTGAATATCTAAAATGGCAATTAAAGAAAAATGGTACTATTATATCAACAGGTAGTTTTTCCAAAAACTTTGATACTATTAAAGATGGAAGACTAACTCTAACCGAAATTCAACAAGATTTACCTAGTTATAACAGTACTGCTGATAGTTATGAATTTAAACTATGGATTAGTGAATCATGTCCTGGTAATGATATGAGTCAATGTGGTCCTGAACAAGACCAAAGTGATATGTTAAATAAAACCTTATCAGGTAAAATAGAAGCTATTTTATATACAAAAAGTAAGCAAGCTTTAGTTAGGAATCCTGCTAGAACATCAGATGAAATGTTAGAATACTTAGGATTGACTGTAAATCAAGGAACACCAGATTTTAGTCAATCAGCAGAAACGGATGAAGGAGTATTCGCAGCCCAAGATGATTATGGAACAAGCTATTATTTTAGAGGAAATACAGTAAATAATTATGTATATTTTGCAGGCTTTTATTGGCGCGTAATTAGAATAAATGGCAATGGCAGTATTCGAATGATCTACGATGGAACAAGGCTTTATGCACCTTACGAAATTAGTGAAGATCGTCAAATTGGAACAAGTGCATTTAATAATAGTGATGATGAACATGATGGTTATAATGCATATATTGGGTATATGTATGGTCAAATAGATGCAAACACTTATGAAGAAACTCATGCAAATATAAATAATAGTACTATCAAGACTGTGGTTGACAATTGGTATAAGACAAATATAGTAGATAAAGGCTATAGTGAAGAAATAGAAGAAGATGTCATATATTGTAATGATCGTAGTCTAACACCGTTTGATGATAATATAGTTCTCCCTGGCTATACCAATTCTGGTATTAAAGATGAGTTAACAAATTATATGGCCCCTGAAAGGATTAATAATTACCAACCAACCATGAAGTGTCCACAGTTAAGTCAAGATGGTATGAGTACAACTAAAGCAACAAAAGGAAATAAAGCATTAGCATATCCCGTGGGATTAATTACTAGTGATGAAGTAATGTATGCTGGATCTGGAGACCAAGAAACAATAAATTTTAGCTACTATTTATACACAGGTAACTATTATTGGACCATGAGTCCATCAGAGGCCGATGGTAGAGACACCGCGTTAGGACATGTAACTGATAGCGGAATATTGGGACTAGTCGGCCCAATCGATAACGAATTGGGCGTTAGGCCTGTTCTGTCACTTAAATCGTCAGTTAAATTAAGTGGCACTGGATTTATACTTGATCCATGGGTAGTTCAAAGCTAATATAAAAAGATTGTAAATATATAACTTACAATCTTTTCTTTTTATTCAACTGTAACAGACTTAGCTAAATTCCTAGGTTTATCAATATCACAACCTTTATCTTTAGCTACATAATAAGATAATAACTGTAATCCAATAATCGATAGAATAGGGCTCATTACTTCATCATTAGGTACTATAATAATATCATCATATATATCTTTATCAACTATAATATCATCAGTACAAACAAGTATAACATAAGCTCCTCTTGCTTTAACTTCTTTAATATTACTAATAGTCTTACTACTAATATCTTTATTAGTAATAACACTAATCACCGGTGTACCCTTATCAATTAAAGAAATCGTCCCATGTTTAAGTTCTCCCGCCGCATAACATTCAGCATGAATATAAGATATCTCTTTTAACTTTAAACTACCTTCAATTGCTAAATAATAGTCAATACCTCTTCCAATAAAGAAGATATGTTCCTTATTACTAATCTTCTTAGCTAATTCTTTATAATCAATTTCATATATCTTTTTAATATCATTACTAATCTTCTTAATAATATTCTTATCAATCTCTTTATTTCTTAAACTAAGTAATATCAAATATAATACCTGTAAACTATATGCCTTAGTTGTAGCAACTGCTACTTCAATACCCGCATTGATATAAATAACTTCATCACTAATTCTAGCTATTGTACTCTTATAAGTATTAACAATACCAATCGTCTTAGCCCCATATTTCTTGGCTATATTAACAGCTTCTATCGTATCAGCAGTCTCTCCTGATTGAGATATAGCAATAACTAAAGACTCATCATTAATAAATAATTTCTTATATCTAAATTCACTAGCTATTTCTACATATACTGGTATATTCAAATAATTTTCAATATAATATTTACCTACTAAACCAGCATTATAAGCACTACCACATCCAACAATATAAATCTCTTTATATTTACTTAAATCAGGTAAATCTTTAAGTAAATCATTATTAAGATAATAACTTAAAGTTTTCTTAATAAGATCATCTTCTTCATATATCTCTTTTAACATAAAATGATCATATCCATCTTTACTAATCTTATCAATATTCTTATCAAAAGTAAGAATATCTTTTTTAATTACCTTTAAATCACTATCACATATTTCATAACCATTACCACTAATAATACCAATCTCATCATCATCTAATATCATATATCTCTTTGTCTTATCAATAATGGCAGCAATATCTGATGCTATAATATATTCATCATTAGAAGTACCTAGTATTAAAGGACTACCTTTCTTAACAATATATAAATGTTCTTTATCATCACTACATAAAATACAAGTAGCATAACTTCCTTTAATCTTATCTTTAAGCATACTTAAAGATTTAATCATATCATTATTCTTACTATACAAATAATCAATATAAGCACATAATACTTCCGTATCCGTATCACTTTTAAATTCATACCCATATTTAATTAATTCTGTTCTAATTTCATCATAATTTTCAATAATCCCATTGTGGACTAAAGTAATTTTATTAACTCGATGAGGATGAGCATTAACTTTACTAGGTTCTCCATGGGTAGCCCATCTTGTATGACCAATTCCCATCTTAGTCTCAATATTAGTATCAATCTTCTTTTCTAAATCCATAATTCTACCTTTATCTTTAATAATACTAATATCATCATCTCTAAAATAAGCAACACCAACCGAATCATAACCCCTATATTCTAAAGCTTTAATCCCATCAATAATGGTCTTTAAACAATTCTTTTTACCTACGTATCCTACGATACCACACATAAATAATATTTTCCTCCTAACTGATATATTCTTTGTTGTAATCTTGATTTTACTTTTTAAAATATATCTAACGATTTCCCGTAGTAGCATCCGCCGAACATTTCGATAACTACTAATCCTCGTCATCCTATAGGATCAGGCGCTAAAACAGTACATAACCTCCTTCTTTATACTATCTTTACTAATATTATAATAGAAAAATATTTATTTGACAATTGTTTATTGCTTTTAACCTAAATATATATTATAATTTAAGTAAATACAGAATCTTAATGGAGGTGACTAAAAATGGATGAAGTAATAATAAAAAATATCATTGAACAAGGAGAAACAATAAATACTGAATTTAAAGAAGCAAGAACCAATTTACCTAAAAATCTATTTGAAACAGTATGTGCCTTTTTAAATCGTTTTGGGGGCAATATCATCTTAGGTGTTAATGATAAAAAAGAAATAATTGGAATAGACACTAATTATGTAGATAAAATAAAAAAAGATTTTGTTAATTTATGTAATAACCCATCCAAAATCTCTCCAACTATCTATCTAAAAATAAATGAATGTATTATTGATAATAAAACCATACTATATATTAATGTTCCTGATTCATCAGATGTATATAGGTGTAATGGTAGAATATATGATCGCAATGAAGATGGCGATTATGATATAACCGATAATAGCAATTTAGTCGCCGATATGTATATTAGAAAAAGAGATATTCATATTGAAGATAAAATATTTC
Source organism: uncultured Bacilli bacterium (assembly GCA_944363595.1). GTDB lineage: Bacteria > Bacillota_I > Bacilli_A > RF39 > UBA660 > CALVUN01. Next base: position 5,236 of record CALVUN010000078.1, on the reverse strand, counting down.
CCTATGCCACGATGAATAATTTAAGAAAAGACTTAATTGAAAAAGCAAGAAAGTGGGCTCTTTTAAAAAATGAAAATCACCCATGGAAAAATATGACTCATGAAGAAATATTAAAAAGTTCTGGATTATATCGTGAAGATATCATGAATAAACAAAAAGGTTTAACTCTTGCCGCTATTTTACTATTTGGAACAGATGAAACAATTATGTCTTGTCTTTCTACTTTTAAAACTGATGCCATATATCGTGAAGAAAATATGGATAGATATGATGATCGCGATGTTATAATTACTAATTTAATTGAAAGTTATGAAAGACTAATGCAATTTATTCAAAAACATACCAATGATAAGTTTTATTTAGAAGGATCACATAGTATAAGTATTAGAGATAAAATAGCTCGTGAATTATGTAGTAATCTCTTAATCCACCGCGAATTTTCCAGTGGTATAACATCAAGAATAATCATAACCAAAGAAAGTATTTACACTGAAAATCCCAATGTACCAAGAATGAGAGGATTTATTACTATTAATAACTGTATACCATATTCAAAAAACCCTAAAATTGCTAAAATATTTAGAGAAATAGGTTTAGCAGATGAATTAGGAAGTGGTGTTAGAAATATAACATATTATTCTGAAATATATTCTCATACCAAACCGATATTTGAAGAAGGAGATATTTTTAAAGCAACAGTACCATTAGTAACAAAAAAAGAAGAATATAAAGAAATTAAGGCATATGATGTAATAAATGATAAGGCACAAGATGAAACCTTATACAATAAGGGATTAAATAAAATTAAGGCACAAGATAAGGCACAAGATAAAATTATAGAAAATATAATAAATTATTGTCAAAAAGAAAAAACTATTTTTGAAATAATGAACTATGTTGGTTTTAAAAACAGGACGAGATTTGGAAGAGATTATATAAAACCCCTTGTTAAAAAAGGAATATTAAAAATGACTATTCCTGATAAACCAACTAGTAAATATCAAAAATATATTGCAAATAAATAATATTAAATTGGAGGTTTCAACATGAAAAAAATAATTTTACCTATCTTATCTTTTATCATTTTAATAAGTCTATGTGGATGTAATCAAGATAAAAGCTTAACTGAAAAAGAGTCACCTTATACCATCCAAAAAATTAATAACATTAGTACAGATATTTATGATATATCTAATACTGGCGCTACTATCGTTATTAAAGATAACAATAAAGAACCATATACTTATGATGAATGGTATGCTATTGAAAAAGAAGAAAATGGTAAGTGGTATCAACTTAGTACCATTCCCGAAGAATATGGCTTTAACGACTTAGGATATATAGTTGATGACCATAACGAAGTAAAGTTTACCATCGATTGGGAATGGTTATATGGCCAACTAGAAGAGGGCCATTACCGCATCTTAAAACAAATAAATAACAAATATATATCTATTCCATTTAATATATAAAGGAGGAAAAAACATGGAAAATAATCAAACAGGAATTGAAAAAATCTTAGATCCAATCTTCAACTTTTTTGCATCAGACAAATTTTATTTACCTATTATCTATATCATTGTAGGTATAATTGCATACTTTATTATTTGTTTCTTTATTAATCGTATAAGTAAAGTAAACATAGGTAAGTTAAAAGGGAAGAAAGCCACTAATACATATATTGTAGCTATTGATAAAAGAAAAATGACTATTGTTTCTTTAATCAAAAATGTCGTAAAGTATACGATAGCCATAATTATTATCATTGCTATTTTATCCCTATATGGTGTTGATACAACTAGTATCATTGCATCCATTGGTATTGTTGGTGTTGTTTTAGGTTTAGCTTGTCAAGATATTGCCAAAGATTTCTTATCAGGTGTCTTTCTTATCTTTGATAATGCTTATGCCGTTGGGGATTATGTCGAGATAAATGGCTTTACTGGTGAAGTAATATCATTAGGTCTAAAAACAACTAAAATAAAAGCCTATACTGGTGAAGTAAAAATCATCTCTAACAGTGCTTTTACCGAAGTAACTAATTATAACTTAAAACAAAGTAAATTAGTTATAGATATCCCTTTAAGTTATGATTGTGATATCGAAAAAGTTGAGAAAGTTTTAAATGATTTAGTCCCTGAGATAAAAGCTATTCCTGATGTTCGTAAAGAAGTAGAATTATTAGGAATTGAAAGATTTGAATCATCAAGTATTATCTATCGTATTGCCATTGATTGTTCCCCAATGAGTCAATATGGTGTCAATAGAGCGGTCTTAAAACTAATAAAATTAACTTTCGATAAAAATAAAATATCTATTCCATATGACCAATTAGATGTACATATCAAAAATAAATAATATAGAACTGAGGTGTAACATGAATAAAGTAGAGTATTTCACTAAAGAATATACATATATTCAAGATGAAAACAAAATAAAAGATATAAAATACTTAGTAAGTAAATTACCAGACTATTTCTTTGAAGTACCAGCATCATCAACAGGTAAATACCATCCCCATTATGCATCAACCAAAAATGGTTTAGTAAAACACACAAAAGTGGCTGTATTAATTGCCCATGAATTATTAAAAGATGAATCAATAGGTTTCAAATTCAGTCAAGAAGAAAAAGACCTAATCATTATGGCCCTAATTATTCATGATGGCTTAAAATTAGGTAATCCCAAAGAAAAGTATACAAGATTTGATCATCCTCTTTTAATATCTAAATTTATCATGGAACAAAAAGATAAACTATCTCTAGATGCCACTAATATAAGAAAACTATGTAGTATAATAGAAAGTCATATGGGTCCATGGAATAAAGACCATTATACCCATGAAGAAGTCTTACCAAAACCCAAAAATGAAATAGAACGTTTTGTTCATATGTGTGATTACTTATCAAGTAAAAAATTCTTAGAAGTCCCATTCGATGGTATAAACATAATACAAAGTTAAAATTAAAAGTAACAAGTAGGTTTTAATACCTACTTTTTAATTACTATATTCAAACAATATACTAATAAAAATATTGTTATAGCTTTTTATTTAATTATTATTAATCCAAATATAACATAAAATATATTATGAAGAAAAAAATATATATTTTTATTATAATTATATTATTAATACTAATAATAACTATTATAGATAAAACAATAAATAAAGAACAAGTAATAAGTAAAAAATATAAGGAAAATAATGATAATTATCAAGTAGAAATAATATATCCCTATCTAACTAATAATATTATTGATAAATATATAAATAATTACTTAAATAAAAGTATTAATAATTTCAAATATAATCTAAAAGACAAAGGAAAACTATATATCGATTATGATTATCAAGAAGAAAATAATCAAGTATATTTAACATTTTATAAATATCAAGATATAGATAATATTATCAATTATCATATCTATAAACTAGATATAGATCTAAATACCAATACCATTAAAACATATAATTCATATAAAGAAGAAGAACCATATGACTTTTATTACCAAAAAGAAGTAAATAAAAGCAAAATGATTGCATTAACTTTTGATGATGGACCCAATCATAATACACTAAAAATTCTAGATATCTTAAACAAATATCAAGTAAAAGCAACTTTCTTTGTTTTAGGTACTAAAGTAGAAGAAAATCCCTTTATAATAAAAAAATTATATCAAAATAATATGGAAATAGGTAATCATACCTATTCCCATAAATTATTAACAAATAAAAGTAGTGACTATATCAAAGAAGAAATAACTAAGACAAGTAATTTAATAAAATCCATAACAAATAAATATCCAACTTTATTAAGACCTAGTTATGGTTCACTGAGCAATCAAATCAAACAAAGTATTAATATGCCCATCATAACATGGAGTGTTGATCCTTTAGATTGGAAATATCATAGTAGTGAAAAAATTACTCAAAACATCTTAAAAAATGCAAAAGAAGGTGATATAATATTATTACATGATATCTACACATCTACAGTTAATGCCGTCAATAAAGTAGTACCTAAGTTATTAGAACAAGGTTATACTTTAGTAACAGTAAGTGAATTATTTTACTATCAAAATCAAGAATTAGAAAAAGGAAAAGTATATAGAAAGGTTGGCTAGATAATATGAATAAAGTAGTTATAATAGGATGTGGTAATGTTGGTATGAGCTATGCTTATGCTCTAATTAATCAAAAAAATAGTACCGAAGAAATAGTACTTATAGATAATAATCAAGAAAAAGCCCAAGGAGAAGCTATGGACTTAAACCATTCCCTTCCTTTTTCTCCTAATCACTTAACTATCAAAAGTGGTACCTATCAAGATTGTAATGATGCCAAAATCATCGTCATTTGTGCAGGTGCCAAACAACTACCAGGAGAAACAAGATTAGATTTAATAACCAAAAATAAAGAAATAATCAAAAATATCATCACTAACATAAATAATACCACTTTTAATGGTATTATCATAGTAGCAAGTAATCCTGTTGATATTATGAGTTATATAACTTATAAAAACTCCAAACTAAAACCATACCAAGTAATAGGAACAGGAACCACTTTAGATACATCAAGATTAAGATATCTAATATCTAGTAAACTAAATATTAATCCAAGAAATATTCATGTCTATGTTCTAGGGGAACACGGTGATAGTGAATTTGTTGCCTGGACAAGCGGTCTAATAGGTACTAATAAAATAACTGAATTCCTAACCCAAGAAGAAATGGATCAAATAACCAAAGAAGTAAAAGAATCAGCATATCAAATAATAGCCAAAAAAGGAAATACTTCCTATGGAATAGGAGCTTGTCTAATGCGTATAACTAAAGCTATATTAGATAATGAAGATGCTATTATTACTACATCAGTTTATGATAGTAATAACAACATATATATAAGTAAAGCCTCAATTATCAATAAAAATGGTGTAAGAGGCTATCTAAATACCAATTTATCACCAAGTGAAAAAGCCAAAGAAGAAGTATCTATTCGTATTATAAAAAATATCATAAACACTAATTGCTAAATTAAAATAAATATACTATAATAAAATAAAGATAAAATATTAGTATTAAATAAAACTCTGCAGAGTTTTCTGTAGAGCTCTGCAGAATTCTCTGCAGAAATAATATATAAAGTAGGTGAGTTATGAGAAAGAAAAATGGATTTACCCTAATAGAATTAATTGCCGTCATCGCTGTTCTTGCCCTTATTATGATAATTGCT
>CALVUN010000077.1 GCA_944363595.1 uncultured Bacilli bacterium | reverse complement strand
TTTATAATTATACAACGAATATGTAGTAAAAATAAAAACTACAAGAAATAAGTCTAGATTAACTAAACTCACTCTTGTAGTTATAATTACTTATATTATATAAGGTAGTTAATTTATACCCCCCCCCCTAGTATCATTGTAGTTAACATATTATAATATACTTTATTCATGAGGGATACACCTACCTTTCTATATCTTACATATCAATATTACCATACTTTTATTTTAACATCAAGTTATTTTTAAAAATTAATTGCAAATACATTTCTAATAAAGTATAATTAAATTGGTGGTAAAATGAAATTATATTATCAAAATAAAGAAATAAATCTTATTAATTGTACATCATTCTATTCCCGTCTAAAAGGATTCATGTTTCAAAAAAATATAGATCATGCCCTATTATTTAATAAATGTAACAGTATTCATACTTTCTTTATGAAAGAAAAGATAGATGTAATTATGTGTAATAATGATAATAAAATACTTTATTATTATCAAAATTTACCTAAAAATAAAATTATTTTACCTAAAAAAAATGTTACTAAAGTAATAGAAACACCACCATCATATTTTAATATTAATATCAATGATTATATAAAAATGAAGTAATAAACTTACTTCATTTTTTTCTTCTTACTATGATCAAATATAACATTAGTTTTAGCTATAACAAATAAAACAAGAATAAATAAAATTACATAAATAATTATTCCTTGTCTACTATCTCCAATAACATAAATAATTGAAGATATAGCAAATAATATATCTACAGCATATATAATAAGTACTGTTGTTCTTTGAGAAAATTTCATATTTAAAAGTTGATGATGTAAATGATTTTTATCAGGCATTGAAATAGGCTTATGATTAATTAATCTTCTAAGAATAGCAAATAAAGTATCTAAAATAGGAATAGCAAGTAAAAATACGGGTATTATTAAAGAAGTAAATGTAATATTCTTAAATCCCAGTAAAGCAATAACGGCAATAATATAACCTAAAAACATACTACCAGAATCTCCCATAAATACTTTCGCAGGATTAAAATTATGAACTAAAAATCCTAATGTACTACCTAACATAATAAAAGCTAAAACAATATCTAATCCAGTAGAATTACCTATAATTAAAGCAATAATACCGACAGTTAAAAAGTATATAGAAGAAAGTCCTCCTGCCAAACCATCTAATCCATCGATTAAATTAATACAATTAATAATGGCGACAATAAACAAAATAGTAATAGGATAACTTAAAGCTCCAAATTGTATATATAAACCAAATGCACTAACATCTTTTAATATAATTCCTCCATATAAAGGTATAATTGCCGCGCCAATTAACTGACTACAAAACTTATATTTTGCGGGTATCGGTTTAATATCATCAATAACTCCAGTAACTACAATAACAAAGCTACCAATTAATATTGAATTCATTTGAATAGATTCTTTACCAAATAACATATATCCTAGTAAAAAACCAAAATAAATACCAAGTCCCCCTAATCTAGGAATAGGCTTTTTATGTATTTTTCTAGCATTAGGAATATCCATTGCCCCTACATGAGTAGCAATACGAATCACAATAGGCATAAATAAAGCCACAAATAAAAAAGTAATTATAACCATAAGAATAATTTGTTCAATTTCCATAATTCACATCCTAACTAAAAAAACTTGTTATATATATTATATACCAAGTCTTTTCTTTTATCAATTACTTTATTAATTACTATATTCATAATTTATCAATTATAATTTTTATTTTTTATAAACTTTCTATAATTTTTTAAATTATCACATATATATTCAATTCCAATACCCATTAATATTACTGTTGTAATTTGAATAAAATAAGCATACCTAGGTTGTACTTCAATTAACAAATAAACACCTAATGTAACAAATACTTGATTAATTAAAATTAAAATTTTCATATTCTTATTTTTTTTCTTACTATAATTAAAAAGACCAATAATTAATAAAATATACATAATAAACATACATTTTTGATTATAATCATTCATAAATGATACAATATCATTAATACTATAAGTATTACCTAATATAGTAATAGTTTTATCATCATAATCATTAAATGTCCAACTTAAAGTAGATGTATTCCAAAAAATATTACTTTTCTTTAAGAACAAATTAAGAAGTTTTAAAGGACTTACCATCACTCTTTCTTTAATTAATTCTAAAGCCGCATCTTTATCATTCAAAACATAAGTATCATCATCATCATAACTACCTACTGACTCATAATTAAGTCCCAATACAAATTTCCAATAAGGATCATTATTTTTAAGTCCATTGGGGCTTAATCCAGTTACAATAAATAAATTAGATATAACAAAAAATACAGCATAATAAGAAACAATCAAAATTAAGAAAGACTTAACTACTTTTTTTAATCCAATCTTCTTTAACATAAAAAGAAAATATATAAATATAGATAAAATAGTAATAATACCTTCAGGTCTAATAATATTACCAAAAGAAATTAACACTCCAGAAATAATATATCTCTTAAAATCAGATATTCCTATTTTCCTAGAAATTAATACAAAAAGACCAAGATAAATTAATAAAGCTGAAAAGTGTTGATTGCTAAGAACAGTAACAAAAGTTAAAGGAAAAAATAAAAAGCAATAAAATAAACTAACTATACGAGCATATTCCTCTTTCATAAATTCTTTTGCAATATAATAAATTAAAACACAAATAGAAGAAGTAATAAAACAATTTATAATTTTTAAAAATAAAACACTATCAAATATTTTTAACAATAAACTTTGATAAAAAACAAAACCCATTTGATAAGACCATGTTGCAAAATAAGTACTATTGACAAAAGAAAAATCAGATATATTAATTAATCTTGAAGCATTCAACATAATTTTAAAATCTGAAACAGGCTCAGTCTTAATAACCAAACAAATAATAACTCTAAAAAATAAAGCTATTAAAATAAAATAATAGGAAATTTATTAAATTTAAACTTTTTATTAACAAAAATTAATAAAGCCAAAAACAAAATAGCCAAAACTAAAGTACTTTCTATTGACATTAAAACAAAGAGTAAAAAAAACATCAAAAATAACCAAATCCATATCTTCATAATTTTATCCATTATCATTTCTCCAATACTTAAATTAATACATAAAAATTATCAATAAAATACACTGTGTACTAGATTGTAAGGGGTAGTATTATAAAACCTACATTTTATAATATCAGTTTTCCCTTTGTTTACAGAATTACCCCCCATAATCTGGTACACAGCTATAAAATATTATTTTATATAATTAACTTGATCGACTAATGAATATAATTTATTATAAATAACAGTAAGATCATTATTCGTATCTTTATTATTTTTTATTTTATGATAAAATTTTATTTTTAATATATTAAAAGATCACACAATTCAACATATATATCTTCTCTATGTAAAGATTCAATATTTTAATAATTATTTTTAATTAAATTAATTCTCCTTTTTTATACAACTTTAGCATAACTACTCTCATATTTATGAATAAGTTTAACCCCAATTGCTGTAAGTCCACATCCCACTAAAAACCACAATAATAATCCAATATAATTAGGGGCAGAACCATAAATAAATATCTTTCTAAATTGATTAATACAAAAAGCAATAGGATTACCAATTAACATAATTGTAGCAAATGGTTTTGGTATTCTCGTTGAAATATTGTAAAATATACCTGAAAAATAGAATAACAATCTAAACAAAATATTAGTTATATTAGATAAATCTTCGACAAATACACCAAAGTGTAATAATATCGTACCACAGCCAAAAGCAACTGTATATAAACATATTAATATTAAAGGGAAATTTAATACTTGCAATGTAACAGGAACTTGGAATATAATCATAAGTGCTATTGTTATAATAAATGAAATTATATATTTAAACAAAAATACCAACGATTTTGAAAAAAGAAATACATATTTAGGAACATAAACTTTATTTATAATACCAACATTATTTTTAACCGTCTTTACACTTCCCATAACTATCCGATTAAATAAGTCCCATGCCGTAAGGCCTAAAAAGACAAATACAGGAAAATAAGGCTCTGTAGTTCTAAAAACAATTTCGACAATAAAAGTATAAATAAGCATATAACAGATAGGATCTAGAAACCACCACATCCAATTCAAATATGAATTAACAATTTCTGATTTCAATTCAGCCTTAGCTTGATAAACTGCATATTTATAATATTTCGTAATATTTGTAAAAAATCTCTTCATAATATCTCCTTCCTACTTCTTATCTAAGCCTTTCATATACTCTTCATAATGCTTAGTAACCGTTTTAGTATCTCCTCTTTCCATCAACAATCCATCATTTATCCATATAACTTCATCGCATAAATCTTTAATAGTACTCATACTGTGTGAAACAATTAAAACAGTCTTATTTTCATCTTTAATAATTTCCTGCATCTTTTTACCACTTTTTTCTTTAAAGTGAATATCACCAACACTTAAAACTTCATCGATTAACATTATATCTGTCTCTAAAATTGCCGTAATTGAAAAAGCAAGTTTCGAATACATACCACTTGAATATGTTCTAACAGGTTTATAAATAAAATCTCCAAGTTCAGAAAACTCAATAATTTCAGGAATTCTTTTTCTAATTTCTTCTTCACTAAATCCAAGTAATAAACCACTTAAAATAATATTTTCAAATCCCGTTAATTTATTCTGAAAACCAGCACCTATAGACATTAAAGAGACAGAATTTCCTTTTAAATCTATTTTACCTTCATCAGGAGCAAAAATCCCAGCGACCGCTCTAAGTAAAGTAGACTTACCACTTCCATTTTTACCAATAATACCCACTATTTTACCTTTTTCAACATTAAAACTAATACCTTTAAGAGCTTCAAATACTTCTACTCTATTAAATTTAAACTTAGCAATAGATTGCTTTATAGACATTTTCTTAAGTCCACGATACTTAATATGTAAATTTTTAACTTCTATCGCATTTACCGAATTTTTCATTTTTAACTCCCTTCCTATTTAATATAACTCAATATCTCTTCATTATCACTATTCTTATAACTTAAAAAGACAATCTTATCAGCCCTAAACTGCTTATGATAAGTTCTAAAAAAGTCGACACTAGCAAATAAAATACCTATATTTTCCCTAATATATTGATGAATTTTCTTACTACATTCATAATTATCAATAAGAATAAATAATTTAGTATTATAACGCTTAATATTCATATAATGTTTCTTAATTAAATCCAAATCTTTCTTATCTTTCATTACATAAGCATATAAAATATAATTACAGTTAATAGAAGTAGTACCTTGTATTCTATTTAATTTCCTATTAACTTTCTTTGCCAAATTGTATAAAGAACGATGTTTCTTAATAAATTTAATAATCATATTTTTCATATTAAAATTCTCCTTTATAATCAATTAAATTAAGTATTGTATCAAATATAATTGGCAAATCATAATTATCTTTAGTAAATTCTCTTTCTTTCTTAACAACTTCTTTATACTCTTTATCATGATCATTATAATATTCAATTCTATCTACAATTTCATCAAGAGATTCACAGACAGCTTCATCAGGAAATAAATATTCAATTCCATCCCACCTTAAAGCAATTCCCATTCCATTACTAGCCATACATTCAAATGGTGCAATATGAAAACTCTCAGGACTCTTCTTAGTTGTTAAAGAAAAAGTATATCCAATTTTCTTAAGAAATTTAGGTATCTCTACCCAACCAGTATAAATAACTGAATCCTCCAAATTATTATCTTTAATCTTTTTATTAACCATTTGATAATATTCCCATTCCGATGGAATATTTCTCGTATTAGCAAATTCTTCTGGTCTTTTACCTGCAACATATAATTTATACTTATCATTCTTTTTTCTTAATTTAATCAAAATATCAATAGCCTTATCAAAGCCCTTTTTCTTTGGTAGTATACCAATCATTGCCAAATTATATTTATAATCCTTATCTTTTTCTGTAAAATAAGAATCAACATCAATAAAATTATTAATAACAGTTACTTTTTCTCTAGGTATAGAAAATTTTTCTATAAATTGTTCTAAATAATAATAAGAAACATTAATTAACGTATCAACATTATTCCAATTAACTTTAAAACCATATTTCTTTTCAATTTCAAAACGATGAGCTCTAATAAATAACTTCTGATGAGCATAAAGATGATTAGAATACCACTGTGCATTTAAAAGTAACCATTCACACCATATAATATCAGCTTTTTCAAGTAATTTTTTAGACTCTGAAGTATTCAAATTAGTATACTCTGGATAACTTTGAACAGTAAGTTCAAAATGTTTTTCAAAATGTGGAAATAAAGGCTTAATAAATTTAAGATCATGTCCACTTATAAGTAAACGAAGTTTCTTTTTAGGAAACACATCTAAAGCAGATACAACACTCTTATATACATTATCTGTTGAAAATCTTTCTACACACTTCTCTAAACTACCCTTTAAATTACTATATTTCTCTTTATTATTAAAGAAATCAAAAATCTTATCGACACATTCATCGACACTCTCTACATATAAAGGATAATCTTTTCCTAAAACATCCTCATGCATCTTTGTTCTTCTAAGTAATAAAGGAACACCACAAAAACAATATTCTAATATTTTTGAAGATAACTCTAAAGACTCATCATTATCAACATTACTACTTCTAAAAGAATATCCTAATTCACAAGAATTAATAATAGAAGTCGTCTCATCCTTAGGTAAAGAACCATAAAAAACAACATTAGGCATAGTATTCAATTTATTTAATATTTCTTCTTTTTTAGAAGCCATATCCCTATTAAATTTATCTCCGATAAAATGTAGAGTAATATCTTTATCTTTCTGATATAACCTATCCATTATTTCAAGTAACTCTATAATATTCCATCCTGAAGCAATCTTACCAGCATAGACAATAGATTTTTTAAATTTATCATTAACTTTAATATCATCCATAAATATCATAGGATTTAGTATTTTAAATTTATCCCCATCGACATTCATTACATCTTCTAAATATTTCTTCATCTGCTTAGTTTGTGTAAAAAATTGTTTCGTATTATTATAAATATAAGTTAACTCATTAACTTCTTCTTTTGTAATCTTATTTTTATCATGACAAAAATTAGTTAAATAAGGTATTAACTTATCCGCTAATTGTCTATCTCTAACAATAGTACTAACAGCTTCAAATCCTCTTACAATAATACATGAATAATCTCTCATATCGTCAATTCTTTTCATAATTTTAACTACATTAGAATTATCAACAGACTTTTGACTATAAATATAATTATCACTATTTAAAAGAGAAACATTCTTTAAACAAAGTAAATCTCTTACTAAAATATCATTAGTAATTTTCTCTTTCAAAAGAATATCGACAATATTATCTTTATCTTTAGCAAGTAATTTAGCTAAAGAAGCAAGCCAAACAGAAGAACCATCAACTATATTTAAGTTTAAATCACCATATAATAATATTTTTCTTTTCACAAAATCACCTACTTATACTTTTTTATAACAACAAATAAAAGCATGAATATTATAACATACATTTATTTATTAAGCAAATTTAACCTATTAATCATCCAATAAAAAAATAGTATCCAATTTAATATTTTTCTTATTAATAAAATCAATTTTTATAACATAAGTAGGGATAGGATCATTATTAACATTAACAATCCATCCCAATAACCTTGGTTCCTTTTGCCCTTTAATTAAATTAATATTAAATTTTGCATTAGCTTTTAATTTAATTAAAGCAACTCTTTTATCGCCACGATAAATTTCTATCTTTGATTTACCCTTTTGTAAAGGAACCAAATCAGCTGCTAAATTCCATAAAATACTGTAATTATTCACATTTAAAGAAGTAACATTATCACTTACAATAATCTTTTCTTTCTTCTTCAAATAATTAACTTTTCTAACAAATTTAACATTTTTATATCTATCAGTAACTCCAGTAACAGATACATTAAATTGATTATCTATATTATAATCATCAATGTAAGTAGCAGTATAATTATAATCATTAGGTATAACTTTATCTTCGACAAGTCCCTTATCATTAACAATAAGTGTATTATGTGCCCAAGAAGAATAAGCATACTTAGTATAATGATCCGTATATTGATATCCATTGGCACCAGCTTCTGTAATTATTTCTCCATTTTTATATATAATAATTCCATTTTCATCACTATGCTTATGATAAAAAGAATTATAAGCATTATAGAAAAATACATAAGTAGATTTTTCTTTTTTATCAATATTATTTCGAAAAACAGCATAACCACTTTTAGGATAAATAACATTTTCCTTAGGTTTTGTCGTCAAAATATCCTCAACTTCATTAAATGAAAGATTACCAGTATCGCTTACTCTTGGAAACAAATCATTTGGCATCAAAATATTAGTACAATAACTTTTCATCTTTTCAATTTTATTTTTCATACTTTTTAAATCAATTCCCATTTTTTCATAAACTCTTAAAATATAAATCATATTTTTTAAAATAAGCATCTGATATATTGGTGAATGTTCTTTTAAAATACCTTCATCTGTAATAGCAAAATTAAAATAATTTTCCATATTTTTAACAATATCATCTATTTTATAATTACTATACTTATTTTTAAAACAATACAAAAAAGTAAATGATCCAATATCCTGATATAAACCATGATTAGTACCCCTACTATTAAAATGATCTTCCATAAGTAAATTAGCATTATATATAATTGCACTAAGTAATTTATTTTTTTGTTTATCATCTAACTTATTACCAAAACAAATATAAAAATAAATCCAATTAAAAACTCTACTAGCAACAGCCATATCATTATAAGCTAACCCATTAAATTGAGAAGTATATCCATAATTATCGATAAAATATTCAATGATTTTAAAATAATGCTTGATTATTCTATCATCTTTAGTTTCTCTAATCAAATCACAATATCCAACACAATTATAAAAACCCATTAAAGATAATAAATAACTTCTATTATTTTTTTCATTATCCCAACTATCTTTATCTAATACATTAATTTCTTCATAATTATTTCTTATAAACCAAATATCATTAAGTGCATTAGCAACTAACTTCTCTTTAGAATTTTTTCCTAAATTTCTACTAAGTAAATTAAAAGAGGCAAAAATATCTTCTATAAATTTATCTTTTAACTTTATATTTTCTAATCCCTCTAATTGTTTAATTTTCTTAATTTCTTGAATATTAACATTATCAATATATACTTTAGCATCCCCACTTATAAATAAATCAATTCTAAAACTATTACATTCATTATGAATCTTAATAATATTATATATAGAATTAACACCTAAAATAAATTCTTCTTGCACTTTATCATCTAAATACGTATATAATTTAACCACTATTTTAGCATATTTCCGATTACATTTACCCTTTACATCAATAAAATAATATTTATCTTTAACAAAGAAATTAGTATTACTCTTTTTATATAAAATAGACCTATTTGTATTAATTATTAATCCCTGTTTCTCAATATTTTGATTAATTTCTAAATTAGTAATATTCCTTCCAAATTGATAAAACATCTCTTTATTAAGAATTAAACTCATCATTTTTCTCCTCTCTTATCTATTAATTTTTTATAAAACTATGCTTATCAATTGAAAAGCTCTTACCTTTATCAATCTTTAAATCACCTTGTAAATAACTATTAAATTCATCACTACTCTTTAACAAATCTCTTTTAATTATACCTACATGCAAATCTAAATTATCAACAAATTGATATTCTTTATCAGGATTACACAAAACTTTCTTATCATTTTTATAAGTATAAAAACTAGCTTTTCCAATAAAAGACCAATCCATTAAATACTTAGTAGCCAAAAAAAGATCTAACAAATAATTCTCTTCATAAATATCTTTACCATTCATAATTGAAAGATAATCATAATCAGCTAACTTAGAATAAATATCCTTTAAATTATAATAAATATCATAAGATGTATTAAACTTCTTTTTAGAAAACAATATTAACTCTTTATCTTTAAAAGTTTGCTTATTAAATGAATCAGTAACTTTCAAAACATCATCTTGATTATTTACTCTACCAATAACTAATATCTTTTTATTTTCTTTAATAAAAGGAATCCCAATCCTACTAAACATCTCTTCTACTCTATTTCTATAAGTATGTTTACTTAATACTTCTCTAACACCACGTAAACATATATCTTCATAATAATCATAATCATTATATAACCTATCATAGATCTTAGCAAAATCATCGATGTTATTACCCATTTGAACAATATCTCCAAAAACTTTTTCTATTCCTTTAGAATAATTACTAACAACAGGAGTATTACATGCAAGTACCTCAAATACTCTTCTTGAAAACATTGTTGAAGATTCTGTTACTGAATTAATATTTATATTTATTTTATAACCTTTATATGCTTTATTTATCTCTGAATAAGGTAAATTGCCAACAATATTCTTCTGATACATATTAGGATAACGATAATTATAATTCTTAAGTAAATAATTTCTATCATAAATATCTAATCCATAATCCTTGGCAACAAACATAATTTCCATTAAAGATTTAAGTCTATCAGGATATTTATTACGATAAAAAGTTCCCGCGAAAACAGATTTATCACATTTAACAATATTCATATCTTTAATAGGATTATGAATCTTAGGTTCTGCTGCAAACATCAAAGGAAAAACATTATCTCTACCTGTTAACTTCTTATAATTACTAACACTCTCTTTATCAGTAGTAAAAATATAATCAAAACGAACTGCTTTCTTAATAAAATCATCAAAATGAACAGGATCTTCTTTATTCCAAAAGATTGTTATAATACCTTTTCTTTTACAATACATCAATAACTTTTTAATATCTTCAAGTTGATGAGCAACACCCCAATTACCATCATAACTATGCCAAGCAGACTCTACCAAAAGAATATCAGGTTTAATACTTTCTAACTGTTTAACATATTTTTCCCTACCAATAGGATACAAATCTAATTCACTTTTAAAACAATTATAACTAAATTCATCTAAAATACAAGCAACTTTATAATCTTTTATCTTTCTTTCAACATCAAAAGATTTAGTTTCTTTTTTAATAAAAAAAGAAAGATATTTTCTATAAAAATATGAGTTTAATTTAATTTTTAACTTATCATATCTACTTGTATGTATTCTTTTTTTACTAATAGATTCCTGTTTCATGTTAATTACTAATTCATTAATTAATTCCTCATACATTTCTTTATCTTTCATAAAATCACCATATAAATTATTTCATTCCAATACAATTATAATGCTTTTTAGTTAATATTTTTTTCTTATTATTTTCTTGAACAAATTCATCATTAGCTAAAGTAATTACTAAATAATCACAATTATCTAAAACATAATCTAAAGATTTAACATCTATATCATTAATTCTCTCTTTACTAGTATTAGGTTCACATCCATATACATTATATCCTTTTCTAATTAAATCTTCTGCCAAAATAATTGAAGGACTTTCCCTCAAATCATCAATATTAGGTTTATAAGCAAGTCCCAACACCCCAATTTTAACATTCTTATCATAATTAATTGCTTCTTCCACCTGATTAGATACCCATAGAGGCTTAAAATCATTTACATGTCTAGCTGTATTAATTAATTTAGCTTTATCTTTAAATTTTTCAACTAAAAACCATGGATCTACTGCAATACAATGTCCACCTACACCAACACCAGGAGTTAAAATATTAACTCTAGGATGCTTATTAGCAAGTTCGATCAATTTAAAAACATCGATACCCAAATCATTACAAATAATAGATAACTCATTAGCATAAGCAATGTTAATATCACGGAAAGTATTTTCAACTAATTTACACATTTCTGCTGTAATATCATCTGTTACATAACAAGTACCCTCTTTAACAAAAGACTCATACAAATTCTTAGCCATTAAAGCAGCTTCTTCTCTTTCACTTCCAATAATTCTATCATTATGTTCAAGTTCATATAAAATTCTTCCAGGAAGTACTCTCTCAGGACAATGAGCAACATAAAAATCATTTTTATCCATACCTGTCTTATTAACAATAATATCTGTAACCATTTTTGTTGTAAGAGGAGGCACTGTTGATTCAAGTATTACCAAATCACCTTTCTTAACAACCTTACTAACTGTCTCAGCGGCACTTTGAACATATGACAAATCCGCTAATTTCTCATCACTAACATTCTCTTTAAATGGCGTAGGTACACACATAATATATACATCTGCCGGTTGAATTTCCGAATAAGCCTTAAAATTACCACTATCGACAACTTTTTTAAATTCACCTTGTAAATTATTTTCAACAATATGGATTTTACCACTATTTAAAGATTTAACAACCTCTATATTAGGATCAAACCCCATTACTCTATGACCAGCTTTAGCAAGTACAATCGCTGTAGGTAGTCCAATATATCCCAACCCCAATACAGAAATATTCTTATTACTCATATCATAACTACTCATTACTTTTTTCTCCTTTTCTTCAATTTAAAATAATATTTAATTTGCAAAGGGACATTCTTAAGCCTTTTAGGCTCTCTTATCATTCTATATAACCATTCTATCCCCATTTTTCTAATAAGTTTTGGTGCTCTTTTTAATTTACCACTCACAATATCAAAAGTACCACCAACACCAATTAAAATATTAGCCTTAATCACCTTTCTATTATCATATATCCATTTCTCCTGTCTAGGTGATCCCATAGCAATAAATACTATATTTGCCCCTGAAAGATTAATTTTACGTATCAAATCATCATTATTATTAACATAACCATTTTCATATCCAACGATCTTAATACCATCATATTTTTTAAGCAAATTCATTTTTGCCGCAAGTACAACCTCTTCAGAAGCACCATAAAGAAATATTTTAGCATCAATCTTATCGTTATTTTCACATATCTTATTAAATAAATCAATTCCTGTAATCCTATCATTAATTTCATCACAAGATCTAACTACCGATATACCATCAGGTATAAAGCAATCAAAAGATTTAATAATCTTCATAATCTTTCTATCTTCATTAGCCAAAATTATCTTATTCAAATTAATAGAAACAACACTAAACTTTTCATTATCATGTATCTTTCTAGTAATTACATTAATAATTTCATCATAACTAGTAATACTAACAGGAACATTCAATACATAAGTCTTCTTCAAGTTAATTTCCTCCAAACTAGCAAAACATAGTAAAATCACTACTGTATGTTTTATCAACATCAATAACATTATAGCATACGAAAGACTTTGTCCGCAACCTAAAATTTAAAAAAATAAAGAAAAATCAACGGTATTTTAGAAACTTTTTACAGAACCTTAATTATAAAATTAAGAAATAAGTAAAAAAACAAACAAATTTATTTACAAAATCTAGGAAAAATTATAAAATATCCTAGCAAAAGGAATAGATACTTATGAATAATTATTAAACTAAAAGAAAAAAATTAATAAGAATTAATCGTGGTTTATATATGTTGCCAAATTACTTTAAAAATAAAAATAACTTCTAAAAAATAAATAAACTTACAATAATAAAACGCATGATTTTAAATACATGCGTATATTTTTTTTTAACTTATTTGTCCAAAATAATTCTCAAGGTCGTTCATTGTCGTATAAGTAACAATAACAAATCTTCTAAGAGTATACTTATTATCCCCAACATGAACTAAATTATCACTACTAGTACTCTCACCAATAAAAGCCATCTTAAAACCTGCTTTTTTAACCATTTCAATAGCATAATCATTATATTCATAGAAAGGAAAACAAAATACATCAGCACCATCTAAAGCATCTCTACTTTGTTTCAAATCATCCAAAATAGTATCTTCATCTAAACACTTAAGACCACTTCCCTGTCCTCCTGGACAATAACCACCATCATGTAAATCATTCGTATGTGAATGAAGTTCAATAAAATCAGTAACATAGTAATCATCGACATTATATCTTGAAGTAACTAAAAATATAGTTGCATACATCTCATACTCTGTAAGCATATCAACAGCAAGTTTTGTCTTTTGTCCATCATCGATAGTAATAACAACACTCTTAGGAAGTTGTAACTTACCATCAATATACATATCAAGTTCATCCATCTTTAAAGTCAAAATATTATTATTTTTAAGAAAATCAAGTTGTTCTTTAAATTGACTCTTAGAATGACATATCGCGGTAGTACAATTTGCTGCTTCTGAAGGATTATCATCATCATAAAAAGCATGATAATTAAGAACACCTACACCACTAGCATTAGTCTTATCCGTATTATGATTTTCATAAGTAGTAATACCTTCACTTTTAACAAATAATAACCTATCATTAAATACAACTCCATACCTATCATCATCCTTAATAATAATAGGTAAATCAAAAGATTCATTTAACTGATAAATCAAATTATCATCTTCATCATAAAAACTAGTAACATCACCTGTTTTAACATTAAGATTAAAAGGAATATAATTAAGATACCTATCACTAACTTCACTTAAAAGATCTATCTTATCAACATCATCATATCTAATATAATAACCCTCTATTTCACTAATAGGAAAATAAACAGTATCATTATCAATATCAATATCTCCTAAAGTAAGTTCGACACCATTACCAATTTTACCCTTTTCTTCCCCATTTTCATCATATAAAATAGCTTCCTTATTTGTCTTAACAAATTCATTATAATGACTTAATACTTCTTCACTATCATTAGTATTATTATTATTTTCCTTACTCCTATCATTAAAAACAAAAACAAATAACAATACCATAATAAATAAAACTAAAAAAGCAATTAATCCAACTATAACACCCTTTTTAAGTTTCCTCTTTACCTTTTTATTTTTTTTCATTTTCACTCCCACTCTCCATACTAATTATATAATTAATCTTTTTAAAATACAATAACTTAATTAACATAATAATCATTTTGCATAAATAAAATAATATTAAAGCACTAATAATAGACATAATAAATATTAAAATAATATTAATAACTAAATAATTAGTAAAATGCAAAAGAGAAAAATAATCTAAAATAAAAATTAAATGAACTAAATAAATATAATAACTATATTTATCAGAAAATTTTAATATAACATTATATTTAATCTTAATTTTATCAAATATATATTTAAGTAATATAAATAATAAAGAACCTAAAAATACATGTTCAAACCCACATATCAAAACCCTATATTTAATAAATAATCTAGGTATATTACTAACTAAATCATATTTAAGTATTAAACTAATAGGTAATATAAATACTGTCATAATAACTAATACCAAAACAAATACTTTCCTAGTATTATAGTTTTTACATGAACTAGCATAAAAATAACCTAATATATAATTACATATCCATGCCACCTTAATAGGGGTAACCTTAAATATTGAAAAACTAATTAATAATAATAAAATAATAACAAAATTTCTAACTTTCTTATCATTATCTTTAATCAATTTATCCAATATAGGAGTAATCAAATAACAAAGCAAAATATAACTAACAAACCAAATATGACCAAGTGATTCTAAAGTACCATAAAAACCACCATATCCAAGAATATTAGCTAAATATAATTCTTTAGAATAACTTACATCGAAAAAGACTTTTTCCATAATAGCCATAATAATAACTAAAATAGAAAGAGGTAATAA
This sequence comes from uncultured Bacilli bacterium, assembly GCA_944363595.1. Classification (GTDB taxonomy): domain Bacteria; phylum Bacillota_I; class Bacilli_A; order RF39; family UBA660; genus CALVUN01. The sequence continues at coordinate 5,818 of CALVUN010000077.1, read as the reverse complement.
TATTTTTTCTAATTTATCCTTAAAAAAATTACTATAATTCTTTATTTTCTTATTACCATATAAATATCCTGACATAAAGAAAAATATTTGTACTCCTAAATTAAACCAAAAAGCAAGTTCATTACCCAATCCTTGCAAAATATGACAAATAATAATCATCATAAAAGATATAAATCTAATACAAGATATACTAGTTATTTTATTCATATAATCATCACTTTCCTCATTCTACAACTCTAAAAATATTTCTTTTAAATATCTTTTTACTAAAATTAATAAATATATCAACTAAATATGATAAAAATAAAGAACATAATATTATCAAAGGAATAATAACTAATAAATAAGGTAATTTATCTAATACTAACATATTATCATTATAAAAGTAAGAATAAAATAATCTATCAAATATAGTCGAAACTAAAAAACCACCAAAAGTTAAATAAGAAACTTTACTAATAAATTTAATAACATATTTATTTTTAACATTTAATTTTAAGTTTAATATTAAATTAACAAATAAAATAGTAATAACAAGCATTTCTATTGAATTATAATAAGCATATCCACTTGAACCAAATAAACCATTATAAGTCCTATAATAATTAAACAAACCAAATACTATTAAAGATACCAATAAAGCAACAATATTTTTACTAAAACTAATATGAAGTTTATAATCTCTAAAATAACAACCAATAAAATAAAACATAAATATATAAGTAAGTCTTCCCCAATAATCAGGAACTAACATATGATATTCATTAGAACTAACAGGTTCTAACCACCAAGATAAACTATCAAAATTAAATATATTAATACTATTAGGTAATATTCCTATTATAATTAATACTAAAATTAAATACTGTTTTTGCTTTTTATCTTTTAAATTATCCCATAAAATATTTAAAAAAGGAATTAATAAATAAAGACCAAAATACATATTAACATACCAAGAATAAGGAGCAGCTTCAAAAGATAAAATTTGAAATATATAATCTTTAATAGATAACAATTCTCTATCTTCTATAAAATATAAAGCAATAATACAAAGAATACTACATATAAAATAAGTAATAATAATTCTACCAAATTTATAAATATGACTTTTATCAAATTTTCTTTTACCCATTAAATAACCACTTAATACAATAAAAATAGGAATACATAGCATAAATAAACATCTACAAATATTTAAAAATAACATCGTTGGACCTTCAATTTTTGTATCATAAAAATCAATATAATTTAAACTATGTACTAAAATAACAAAAATAAAAGCTAAAATACGCAAAATATCACAATTAATACTCCGTTTAAACATACAAATTCACCCTATCATTCTACTACTATAAAACCACTAGAAATAGGTCTAGTTTGTTCTAAATTATCCCAATTAATTGGTCTATTAACAATTTCATTATCAATAACTAACACAGAAGAATTACCACCATCCAGATTAGCGGCATTATAAGCATGATATCTAAGCATAATATCAGTTAGATCATTCATATCAGCACCCATTGAATCAATTCTTCTACCATCGACAACTAAAAATAATACAATTCCATCTTTTCTTTGTCCAATCGCCGTCCTAGGATGAACTCCATAACCACCATTACCATTAATAAAAGAAGATTCACCATTAACAATCAAAAAAGGACCAAATTCAACAGCATCTCTTACTCCATTAGCCAAAGCCTCTTCTGCACTTACCTTACCCAAATAAAGCTTATTATCATTAGTAAAACCAATAATACCACCAGAAACAGTATATCTAGAAGTATTAACTATCTTACCATCTTGAATAATAATACCAACAGGAGTACCACCATCACCCTGTCCTGAAGTATCCTTAAAACCTCCTCCATTAATTGCCACTAAAGCATCATTATCTCTTGCCATATCGACCAAATATTCACCTTGATATCCCAAATACTTACTAGTAACAACCCTAATCTTAGAAGGATCATAAATAGCCACCAAATAAGCATCAAAACCATCTTCATCCAATTTAATATACTTATATAAACTATCCTTAGGTCTATCTAATATTTCCTTATCATATTCATCAATATAATCATAACTCTCTTTACCATCAATTAAAGAAGTATCCGTATTAAAATCAGGTTCAATCATATTATGCCTAGATAAAACCTGATCGATCGTATCCTGACTATAAAACCATGTTGCCAAATACTTATGATTCATAGTACTCATTGCGGTCGTAATTAACCAATCCCTAAAGCCATTATAAGGACCATATAAAAGAAAAAGAAAAGAACTAACTCCAACAACAAATAAGCATATAAAAACAATAACAACTTTCTTCCAAGTTTTCATCTTCTTCTTTATTCTCTTCATTATTACACCTACTTCTATTCTATATAAGATTATACCCAAAAAATAAAAAAAAATAAAGTATAAACTCTATTTTCTTCTTCCAATATAATAATTTTTCTTTCCCTTTTTAATAATAATATATTTATTATCAATAAAATACTCATCACTAATAATCAAATCAACATCATTAATCTTATTACCATTAATACTAATAGCATTACCTAAAATAAACTCTCTTGCCTCTCTCTTACTACTAGCAATATTCATATTAATAAGTAAATCAACCAAATTAAGATTAATAGTAATATCCCTTACTAAATCTTTAGAAAAAATCTCTTCTATCTCACTTGCTTTTAAATTACTAAAATCATTACTAAATAAAGCTTCCGTAAGTTTAAGAGCCTTTTCATACTCTTTAGTACCATGTAAGAAAACAACAACTTCCTTAGCAAGAGCCTTTTGAGCAAGTCGAAGATGAGGTTCTCTTTTTAAAGATTCCTCTAACTTATCAATTTCTTCCTTAGATAAAAAAGTAAATACTTTAAGATAACTAATAACTTTTTCATCTTCAGCATTAAGTAAATACTGATATATCTTATAAGGAGAAGTCTTATTCTTATCTAACCATAGAGCATTCCCCTCACTCTTACCAAATTTAACACCATCCTTTGTCGTTACCAAAGGCATCGTAAAACCATAAGCTTCCTTACCTAATTTCTTCTTAATAAGATCAATACCCGCGGTTATATTTCCCCATTGATCAGAACCCGCAACTTGCATTACACAATTTCTATTCTCATATAAATACAAAAAATCCATCGCTTGCATAATCATATAAGAAAACTCTGTATAAGTAATACCCGTATCAAGTCTTCTTCTAATAATATCCTTATCTAACATATAATTAACATTAAAAAACTTACCATAATCCCTTAAAAAATCAATAAAATTAATATCTTTAGACCAATCATAATTATTAACAACTTCAAAACCAAACAGATCCTGTACTTGTTTAGTTAATCCTTGAATATTCTTATTAATTTCTTCGATACTTTTCATAGCTCTCTCTTCTGTAGGTCTAGGATCACCAATTCTACCAGTTGCACCACCCACTAATAAAATAGGATTATGCCCAGCATCTTTAAGTCTCTTTGAAATAAGAAAACTAGACAAATGACCAATATGCAAACTATCAGCGGTAGGATCAGTACCAATATAAAAAGTCATACCCCCCTTATTCAATTTTTCTTCCAAATCAGGACTAGAAATATCCTTAATAAGTCCTCTCCATTTTAAATCCTCAAATAATGTCATTTTAATTCCTCCCATTCCTATTTAAATACCAAATAAACCAATCAAACATTCTATGAGGCTTACTTACTTTAATATTATTCTTATCAAGAATAAAATCAATTACTTTCTTATAATCTTCATACTTATAATTATCTTTAAATTTCTTAATACTATTCTTATATAAGTTACTACCTATAATTCTTTTATAATCATCTTTAGATATATAATCATATATATTATTTACTAATACTGAATCATAAATTACGTAATCATCTCGATCATAACAATGAACATTATGATATAAACAATACTTACTGATAAAAGAAAATAAATTCTTACCAATCTTTTCTTTAGTAAATAAAGCAAGTTCATTAACCAAAGTAGGATCACCTCTAGCAACTCTTTCATCAAAATTAACCTTAGTTATTTGATCTGCTAAATCATATATCCCACCATTTTTACCTAGATTACGCATTAGATTAGTACCATTAGTTAAATCAATTAAACAAATCTTCATCGCCACTAATGATATATCATTATTAAGAGGATACTTCCTTAAAGCCTCATCTATTAAAATACCTTCTCTTCCATATTTTATATCATTTTTAACCATATATAAAGCTTGTTCTAAATCCATATTACTAATACTTTTAACATTCACTTTAAATCATTCCTTACAACTTAAACTCTTAATATTTTTATTCAAGATTTATTAACTTTAAAATAATTTCTATGCTATACAATTTGTTTAACCACTTTATCCCTAATATCAAAATACTTAAATCTCATTAATAATATATGGATTACTATCAATTAAATCACTAATATCACTAATTGTCAATCCATCATTTTTTTTCTTCAAAATAAACTCATCTATCTCATAACTATCATTATTTAAAAGAAAAGGATTACTATCAATAAGCAAATTAATATGTGTAAGACCAATTTCTCTTAATTTATTAATTAAACTAATTAAATCATCAAAACTTCTATTAAAATAATAAGGATTAACTTGCACAATATTTCTAATGTGACTATCATTACAACCAATTTGTCTTAAAAATAAAATATATTTACTAATCTCATCATCGCTCATATCACTAATATTTTCATTTATTTTTACCATTTCCATAATAATACTATTATCAAGCCCAATTTTAAATAGTTCTTCCATCTTTCATCTTCCTTTCTTCACATGGATATTTTTCTAACAAATAATCTTTAGATACCCCAAATTGTTTTTCAAATGTTTTATTGTTATAAAATAACTTCCTATAATTACTTTCATCTATCACAATTCCTTTATCATATAGAAAATAATATCTAGCATAACTCAATTCAACACTTTGCATTAAATTCTTTGTATCATTAATAAAAACATTACCAATTCCTATATCTCCATAAAAATCTATTTTCTTTTTAACATTTTCTATACTTAAACCTAATAATGATGGGAATGTTTTTGTCATCTTTATTACGTCTTGTCTACTATAACCCAATTTAACTAAATCATCCAGTTTTTGTTTGATAGTTTCTATACTATAATTTAATAATGATGGGAATGATTTTGTCATCTTTATTACATCTTGTCTACCATAGCCCAACTCTATTAAATTATCTAATTTTTGTTTAATATTTTCTATACTATAACCAAATAATGATGGTAATAATTTTGTCATTTTTATTACATCTTGTCTACCATACCCTAAACTTATTAAATCATCTAATCTTTGTTTAATATTTTCTACACTTAAACCAAATAATGCCGGTAATAATTTAGTCATCTTTATTACATCTTGCTTACTATATCCTAAACTAAGTAAAAACAAACTATTCTTTTTAATCTTATCATATAACGTATCTATCCTAAAAGAACTCAAAGAATAATTATCACATATTTTATCAATATCATCATTATTATAACCAAACTCTAGCATATACTTTCTTATTTCATTCATACCAATATCACCATCCTATTACAAAGATTTTTTTCTTTTATTTTCTTCATATGGATATTTATCTAACAAATAATCTTTAGATACCCCAAATTGTTGTTCAAATTGTTTATTGCTATAAAATAACTTCTTATAATTGCTTTCATCTATTACTATTCCTCTATCATATAGAAAATAATATCTAGCATAACTCAATTCAACACTTTGCATTAAATTCTTTGTATCAT
>CALVUN010000076.1 GCA_944363595.1 uncultured Bacilli bacterium | reverse complement strand
GATTATCCACTAATAATGATTCAATTTTATCAACACCAATTGGTATTTTTTTACTACTTTCTAAACAATAACAATATGTATTAAGAAAACCATTTTCTTCTCTTTCTATACATTCATCAGTACATTCTACAGTAGAAGTACAACTATCATTACCAGCTTCTTCACTTGTTTGAAAACTTGTAATGGGTATCTCTCCATCATTATAGATGATATCATCTACTCCTTGACTATCAGTATAATATCCTGTTCTAACTCCTATTTCTACGGTTATATCAGTATCACTTGTATTCTTTATTACCATAGGTACTGTTTTACTTGTATTACTATCTAATGTCCCTTTAGCAAGCATAGTAAGATCATCTGATACTTGTGCTATTATTACTCCACTTGGTAGAGTACTAGGACTAATCATTTTATAATAAAAGCCATATGATATAGTACCATCCATACTATTTTTAACAATAGCATTAAACCTAAGTTTAGATCCTGCACTTACTTTAAGTTCTTGTGTACCATTAATATCAAAAGTATAATTTAAAGTAGTATCTATATCTACCATATTAGTTTCTACACTAGATGTAAACATAGCATAAGTTCCATATACTGATACACCAATTAATGATATTATTAGTAATATTAATAAATAGTATTTTTTTAGATATTTCATATTTAACTTCCTCCTAAACATAATAAAAAACTACAAAGAAACAAGCTTAGTTATATACTAAACTTAAATCTTTGTAGTTTTATTCTATTAACTATATTAAAGGTAGTTAATCTATACCCCCCCCCCTAGTATCATTGTAGTTAACTTATTATAATATACTTTATTCATGGGAAGAGCACCTACCTTTCTATATCTTATGTACTAATCTTACCATAATTTTTATTTAACATCAAGTATATTTTTTTAATTTACATTATTACTTAAATAAATACTAATTAATAATCTTCACTATCTTTCTTACCAACAAATTTAATAGCAAGTATAGTTATTACACATAAAATAGCTAATATAATAAACATAACTAATTTAAAAGTAGATATTCCCTTATTTGAACTAATCTGTGTTTTAGATAATTGAATAAACATATCTACATCTTTATTATTATCATTATTTAAAGTCCATATATATCTATTACCTTTCTTAGTAGCATTAGTATCCATAACTACATGATTAGTATCTATAACAATATCTATTTCAGATGCATATTGACATCCAAAATCTCCCAGTACTTCTATATAATAATAATCATCTTCTGAAATAAATATATGTTCATCAAAACAACTATTAATTAAATAAGCATTATCATAATTATTACTATTATAATCATAATTAACATTAATAGTAGCGGTATTTCCCTTATAATTAATTGTCTTATCTAAATAATCAGAAGAATTACGATAAAAAGCATCTATCTTATAATTATTATAATGACTTAAAGAGTTCTGCTCTTCACTTTCTAATTCATTATAATTAAATTCACTATCGATACTCTCTTTAAAAGAAGTATCATCTATTTCTAATACATAAGTAGCTTTACAACCAGTAAGAGTCAATAATATAACTAATAAAAGCACTAATTTTTTCATACATACCTCCTTATAAACCAGGACCCTTAGTACCCGTTATACCATATATTTTTTGTATTTCTGGTGTATATAACCCCCATGAATTATTACCATCATAAAAAGTCATATGTAAATGTGATACATTATTAGCAATACCCGTAAAACCAATTAAATCACCCTTTTTAACCTTAACAATTTGAGGACCATTATGTCTTGTCTTAATACCTACCATATGTGTTAAATAAATAATTTCTACTGTACCCGTTCTCGTTGTAGAACTAGTAGTTACACCTTGTGACCATTGTCCCGTATAAGTAAAAGGAGTATCTAGAGTAATAGAAACCGAATAAGCTGTTTCCATTGATCCCCGATTAACTGTATGACCCCATTCTGAATATCTTAAAGTACCATCACAAGGAGCATAAACAGGAGTACCCATATTAGTTATAATATCAATACCATTATGATCATAACTATCACTACCATCTCCATTAGTAGGAAATATAAGAATACCATTTTGATAAGTCTTAAATATACTAGGTAAATTAGAAACAATAGCATTCTTAGGCCAAGCCCCTAAACTATAACCATTATTCTTATCTTTCATAGCAACATAATTATCAGGATTATACATCTCATTACCAGTCTTATTATATAAATTAGTTAAAGCAAGCAATGGATCAGGCTCTGCTTCCATTCTTGTACCAGTACCACCCTCATAATTAGAAGAAGTAGAAGCCCCCGTCATATATGAAGAACCAATCTTTTCACTAAGTTGAGCCCTTAATTCAGAAGCTTTTCTCTTCCTTTCCAAACTAGCTAAAGCTTCTTGTTTATAAGCCTCAATTCTACTCTTATTCTCTTGTTCTACTTCCTCATCTTCGATAGCCTCTTCCCTATCCTTAATAACCTGATACATACTAATAGTCTCACTATTAGCATTAGCTAAACAAGAAGAATACTCAACTCCCATATCATCTAACAAATTATTAACCAAATTAATAGCGGTAGGTACAAAGAAAACCGCAATTGCCATAATAACTCTCTTAATAGCCAAATTAAATAATTTCTTCTGATCCCCTTCGTTGCCGGCAATAACCATCTTAGCAAAATCAATCATAAGTAAAACAATCAAAATAATAGGAATAACCACAAAGAAAATATCCATAACTAATTTAACAAAATAAATAATCCTAAGTATATCTGGATCTTGACATACAGTAAGTAAAAAATACATGAAACTAATCACCTCAATTTAACAATATTATTTAAAATCAATTGATACTTATCAAATCTTCTTTCTACTCGACCATAAACCCTAATAATATCACCTACTTTAATATCCTTATACTTACTATATATCTTAGGAAATAAAGTAATATCAACCATACCATATTCATCACTACCTAAAATAAAAGCCATAACATCATTATTCTTAGTAGTGGTCTCCTTAATCTTTTCAACTAGTACTACCATATTAACAATCCTATCAAAATATCTTTCTAACAATCTAGAATTAATATCACTATTATCCCGATATCCCAAAACAGGATGTTCACTTAAATAAAAACCAAAGACATTAAGTTCTAAATTAATTATATCATCTTTTTTATATTCTTCAAAATATTCTAACTCAGGTTCCAAAACTTCTATTAAACTATCATCATTACTTAAAAGAGCATAATTAAGAATAATATCCAAATTCTCTTTCAAAGTTCTCCGATTAAATCCCATATCATCAAAACAACCAGCATCAATTAAAGAAATATATATTTTTCTATTAATATTACTATTATAAGTCCTTTTAACAAAATCAATAAAACTAGTAAATAACCCCTTTTCTCTTTCTTTAATAATCTCACAAGAAAGAGTATTACCTACATTCTTAATAATCGTAAAAGGACATAATATTCCATCACTAACACACTTATAAATATCACTACTATAATTAATATTAGGAAGTAAAATTCTAACATTATAGTTCCTAGCCTCATTAATATATATCTTTGTCTTACTATCACTACCAATTTCATTAGTTAAATTAGCGCAAGCAAAATACTTATAAAAATAAGTTTTCAAAAAAGCAAGTTTATAAGCAATAATAGCATAGCTAACAGAATGAGATTTATTAAATCCATAATTAGCAAACTTCATAATCAAATCATATACTCTATTAGCAATATCCAAAGAATAACCATTATTGATACAACCACTTATAAACTTAGGTCTTTCATCAATTAATATATCTTCTTTTTTCTTAGACATTGCTCTTCTTAAAATATCCGCATGTCCATATGAATAACCTGCAAGTACTCTAGCAATTTGCATAATCTGTTCCTGATAAATAATAATACCATATGTAGGTTCAAGTATCTTTTTTAAATCAGGATGAATATAATCGATCTTTTCTTTTCCCTCTCTTCTTCTAATAAAAGTATCAATACTATCCATAGGACCAGGCCTATATAAAGCTAAAGCAAAAACAATATCATCAAAACTATTAACTTTAAGTTTAGTTAAAAAAGCTTTCATTCCCCTAGATTCAAATTGAAAAATACCAACCGTATTAGCATCATGAAATATCTTTAAAGTTCTCTTATCATCTAAAGGAATATTACTAAAAGTAATATTTAATTTCTCATTTTCTCTAATATCTTTAATAATATTATCGATCAAATGCAAATTAGAAAGACCCAAAAAATCCATTTTTAATAATCCTAATTGTTCCAAATAATTCATAGAATATCCAGATACATACATACCCGTTTGATTTCTATATAAAGGAATAGTTTCATCCAAATCATACCTACTCATAACAATACCCGCAGCATGAATAGAAACATGTCTAGGTAATCCTTCCAAATGAAGACATACATCATATAATCTCCTTAAATCCTTAGAATTACTGACCATCTCTCTAAAATACCTATTACTATTATAACTAGTCATAAGATCATCTTTAACCTGTTTTGTCAAACTATCGACAAGTATATTAGAAAGACCCATTACTCTACCAACATCTCTAATAACCTGTTTAGCCCCTAAAGTATTAAAAGTAATAATACCCGCTACTCTCTTTTCCCCATATTTATTAATAACATAATCAATAACTTCTTCTCTTCTCTCACTATCAAAATCAATATCAATATCGGGCATCGTAACCCTTTCAGGATTTAAAAACCTTTCAAATAATAAATCATACTTTAAAGGATCAATATCCGTAATACCCAAAGTATAACTAACCAAACTACCAGCAGCACTACCTCTTCCAGGTCCCACTAAAATACCATTAAATTTAGCATATTTAACATAATCCCATACAACTAAAAAATAATCACAAAAACCCATCTTTTTAATAACATCAAGTTCATAATCAAGTCTCTTTTGATAAACATCTAAGACATTATCCTTAAGTCTTTTCTTAAGTCCCTTATTACATAAACTAGACAAATAAGTAAAAGAATCAATTTTAGGATCATAAACAGGAAGTAAATCCTTAGTATATCCCAAATTAACATTACACTTATCACTAATATCTAAAGTATTTCTAATATCTTCCTCATTAGATATAAGCAAAACATCATCCATACTAGGCAAATAATTACCTTTATATCTCTCAAGTTCATAATTCCCTAAAGTTTTACCATCTCTAATCATAAAAACATAATCCAAATACTTATAATCATCTTTTTCCAAGTAGACAACATCATTAATAAAAACTTTCTTCTTACTAATTTTATCTCTTTCAATTATAGAACAATATCCAATATAAATATCTTCATATATATTATATATCACCTCATCATAACAAGAATAAGGCATAATAGCTACTAAATTATTACGATAAAAAATAAGATCATCTATTGTCAAATTCCTATCTGATACAATCGTCGTAAGCCTAATCAAATTCTTATAACCATCATAATTTTTAGCATACAAAAGAATAGAACTATCATTAATATCAAGTGATACCCCTATAATAGGTTTAATTCCCTTTTTCTTACATTCAAGATAAAATTCCATTACCCCAAACATATTATTATGATCTGTAATGGCTAAAGAGGTGTAACCCAAATCCTTAGCTTTACTAACTAATTTCTTTATATCATTCAAGCTCTCTAACAAAGAATAACTAGTCTTAACCTGTAAAGCAACATAATTCATGTTAACACCTCCATTAATTAATATCTAAAAGCCAAATAAGCAACAACAATACCGGCAATTGCCACAATTAAAGATAAAGCCGCAATTTGAGCAAAACCATGACTTCTAACACCAATATCTCTTCTAAAAATATTATCTCTTCTAATATTAAATCTAAAGCCCCTCTTAGTATTACGCATTTCATTAGCAATCTTAAAATTTCTCTTACCCATATTTAAACTACCAGCATTCTTAGGTTCAATAATAATACTAGCTTCTTCTCCATCATCAAATTTAATATTCTCTTCGATTGTTTTACCCAATAATTCCTCTTCTAACTTTTTATATTCCTTATTTTCCATTTCCATATCCTCACTTTCTTTTATTAGTACTAATCATTACCATTTCTAAAGATAACTGTTTAATTCTCTCTATTATCCTTCTAGCTTTAACAACCTGAGTTCCCTTACTAGAACTACTAAGATGTTCCTCTAATTCCTTCAAAGTCAAATTAGAAGTAAAAAACGTAGGCTTTTGCTCCTGCATACGATATTGAAGCAAAGTACCTAGTATCTCATCTCTAGCCCAATCCGTAGTAGTTTCAGCACCAATATCATCTAAAAGTAAATAATCAACCTTTTCAATCTTATCAAATAACAAAGTATAACTATTATCACTAAAACCCTCTTTTAATTTTCTTAAAAATTCTGGATAATAAATAATAGCAACTTTCTCACCTTTCATAGCCAGTTCATTTAAAAGAGCACTAAGTAAATAAGTCTTTCCACATCCAAAATTACCTGTCAAATATAACCCTTTTACTTTTTTACCATCTTTATAACTATCCAAATAATTCTTAATATAACGAATAACCTCTATTCTATTAGGATCACTAGTATCAATATCCTTAACCCTAGCTCTTCTAATTTCTAAAGGAATATCAAAAACATAAACATTATTTTCATAAGCATAATCCTTATCCATCTTAATCCTATATTTACAAGCATTATAATTAAAAACCAAATTACCATTCAAATACATAGGATAATAAACATAACCACATACCTTATTCTTACATTCCATAATATTTTTACAATGTTTACAATTATCTATCTCTAAAGAACACTCTTCTAACATCGATGTATACTTAGCTAAATAACTCTTAGATAAATTTAACGAATCAACTAATTTCTTAAAAGTATCATTACTAGTATATACCCTATCAAAATCTTTCTCCAATTTATAAGAAAAAGCCTTATACTTATCATTAATAATATCATTTAATTTATCCATATTACTTATACTCCTTTAACATTTCATCCATTAAAGCCTGCATCTCCTTATTCTCTGTCTTTTTAATTTCCTTATCAAACCACTCTGGAATATGCTCTTCTTTCTTATTATGAACTTTAACCTGAGCTTTATTACGATTATATTTCTTATGTTCCTTTTCCGCTAATTTCATTGCATCCTCAACCGTATCGATCTTAAGTCTTTGCCATTGTCCTGCGATTGTTTCAACCAAATTCCTTGTAAGTTTATTATTATTTGTTTTAAGAACATAATCCAAAAGAACATTAACTACACCAGGTTTCAAATTATAATCCACAATTAAATCCTCAGCAAGCTTCAAATCTCTTCTCGTAGGCTCTCCCATATCATTCTTACTACTCAACAGGTCATAGGGGGAAATCGTCTCAAAAGTATAAATCATCTTAGCTCTCTTTGAAGTATCCCCAATAGGCTTTCTCAAATATTCCGGTTGTGTCTTATCTACTAATGTAGGAAGTAATCCCCCATTTTCAAACTGATAATAATTACGACAAGCCTTTCTAAATTCCTCTTTTAAAATACCTCCCCTTTCATTCAAACAACCCTTTAAAATATTTTGTATCTTCATAACATCTAAATCATATAAAAAAGCCATATTAATAATTAATTCCCTATTATCTTTAGTAAACAATTTATTAGTATCAATATTTTTAGGCATTGAAGCTATCAAAAAATTCAAATCAAAATTAGAATTAATATTCAAAGATAACTTATTATACTTCCTAATATCCTCATTAACTAAAGCAATATTAGTTAAAGGCATCGTTTCAAAAACATCACTAAAAGAAGAAGTAACATTCTTATAATTACTAAGATTAATCCTAGGAAGTTTAAAATAATTAATTAACTTCTCATATTCCACTTTTCCCACATTATTATAAAGAACGACATTCAAAATAGGATGATTAAAAAAATCATGCGCACTAATAGGAGAATATAATTCATAAACATAATTATTAACACTATCTTCTTTAACATAAGTCTTAAGTAAACCAACCGCTTCTAATTTCTTTCTTGCATTAACAATTTCCAAAGTTGTCATCTGCATATTAGTAATCAAATGATGATGTGTAAACTCATTACTAATAATCTCCGTCTTATCCAAATCAGACCATAAACTAAAATAAAGCATAATAGAAATAGGCCCTACTATAGGCTGATATAACATATTTAAAATCTTTCGGTCATCATTATTCAAAATACTCTTATTAAATACAATATAAGTATCCGCTGGTGCTAAATTATATTCATCCATAGTATCACCCCATCCCTAACTATATTTTATAATAAATGACCATAAAAGTAAAGAAAAAAAGCATACCTTTGGTATCCTAATTCATAAGAACATTTTTCTTATTATCTTTCAAAATCAAATAAATACTTATCCAAATTCCAAACAAACCAAGTAACATTATCCAAATATTAAATGAAGTCAAGAAAAGTACTATCACATTAGAGCTAATATGACACAAAATACTAATTTTAATATTATTGTATTTAACATAAACATAAGCAAAAACAAATCCCATAATAAAAGCATATAACATCGTAACAATATCACCATGCAATAAAGCAAAAACTAAACTACTAAGTAAAATAGCATTACGTGTTGTAAAAAACTTACGAAGTTTATTTAAAAATACATATCTAAATAATATCTCTTCCAATATAGGACCAACAATACCACTAGAAATAATAGCCAAATAAATATTAATATTACTAGCATCATTATTCATATCAAACAAAAAAATAAACATATTAAGAGTAACTGCCATTCCTATTCCCAAATAAACAACAGGAAAATAATCCATTGCCTTAACTTTATTATCCTTTCTTTTATTTTTTAAATATAAATAAATAGCAACAATAATATCAAATAAAATAAGCAATATATAACCCATAGTTGTCAAAAAATTCATAACATCCCCTCTAGGAGCAATAGACAAATAAATATAAGAACTACCTAATATAACAATATATTGCAAAATATATACAATAACAATCTCTTTTAAAGATAATACAAAATCTGAAAATTTACCCATAATACCTCCTTATCACCAATATTTTACTAAAGTTTAACCAAATTATCAATATAAAATAACATTTTATAATAAAAATACCCCTATCAACACCAGCATTTTTAACTTTAAAAGATTGACTTCAAGATAGTTTTTTTATATAATATTTAAGTAATTATTAAATGGAGGGTGAAAAAATGTTTAAAGCAATAAAAAACTTATTTGATACAGAATATAAAGAATTAAAAAGATTTG
>CALVUN010000075.1 GCA_944363595.1 uncultured Bacilli bacterium | reverse complement strand
GTAGAGACAGCTAGAGTTGAGAAAAGAAAAATGCAATTTTTATATTCAACAGGTAATACTTATAGTTTTATGAATATGGAAACTTATGAACAAGTTGAACTTGATAAGAGTCAAATTGAAAATGAAGCTAAATTCTTAAAAGAAGGTTTAGAAGTACTTATTTTCTTTTATGAGAGTGAAATGCTTGGAATTGAATTACCAGAAAAAATTACTTATACAATTACAAAGACAGAACCTGCGATTAAAGGAAATACGGCCACTAATGCTACTAAAGATGCAGAAATTGAAACAGGTATGAATATTCGTGTTCCTTTATTTATCGATGAGGGTGAAGAAGTAATTGTTTCAACTAAAGATGGTAAATATGTATCAAGGGCTTAAATACGAGTAATCGTATTTTTTTTAAGGAGGCTTATATGAAGGAATTTGATAGTTGTATACTTTGTCCACATAATTGTAGAGTTAATAGAAATAAAGGAGAAAGAGGTTTTTGTCAGGCAGGTAATGAACTTGTTATGGCTAAAGCTTATTTACATAAATGGGAAGAGCCTTGTCTATCAGGTGATGTTGGAAGTGGGACAATTTTCTGTCGTTATTGTAATATGAAATGTTTATTTTGTCAGAATTATGAAATTAGTAGTTTAAATGTAGGTAAAGATGTTACTATCGAAAGATTTATAGAAATATGTTTAGAATTACAAGATAAAGGTGCACTTAATATTAATTTAGTGACACCTACACATTTTGTTCCTTTGATAGCTAAGGGACTTAGAGAAGCTAAAAAAAGAGGTTTAGTTATACCTATTGTTTATAATACAAGTGCTTATGAGAAAGTAGAAACATTAAAAATGTTGGATGGTTTAGTTGATATTTATTTGCCTGATTTAAAATACTATAGTGATGAATATGCTATTAAATATTCTAAAGCACTATATTATTTTGAATATGCAAGTAAAGCAGTTGATGAAATGTATAGACAGGTAGGTAAGCCAATGATAAGAAAGGGAGTAATGCAAAAAGGGGTTATTGTTAGGCATTTAATGCTACCAGGAATGATTGATGATAGTAAGAAAATTGTGGCATATTTATATAGTAAATATGGTGATAATATTTATATGTCCTTAATGAATCAGTATACACCAGTAAGAAAACTAAGTTATGATGAATTAAATCACAAAGTTAGTGATATGGAATATGATGAACTTATTAATTATGCTTATGATTTAGGAGTTAGAAAAGCTTTTATTCAAGAAGGAGAAACACAATGTGAAAGTTTTATTCCTCATTTTGATATGGAAGGAATATAATTTTATATTGTTTTTTTTTATTATAAATGTTATACTTTTATTAGATAGAATATATGGTGGTGGCAAAAGTGAAGACAAAAAATAGGAAGAGATTAAAGGGTTTTACTTTGATAGAATTATTAGCTGTTATTGCAATACTTGCTTTAATTGTAGTTATTGTGATACCTTTTTCTTTGTCTTTTAGGGAAGGTGCTGATGATCAAGCTGATGAAATATCTTATACTTCTTTAGAGAGTGCAGCTAGGACATATGCCATAGAGTATAAAAAAGATGAAGATTGGCTTGATTATGATAAGGATCAAGGTTTATTATATGTATGTGTCAGTGTTAGAGAGCTTATTAATACGGGATATTTGTCTTCAAATGTAACAAATAATGAGAAGATACTTGATACGACTAGTATAATGATTATAAAAAACACTAATGAGGTTATTATTTCGGAAGAAATTGTTACAAGTGATAATGAGTATTGTCCATTTTATTTTGTACAGAAACCTAGTGTTAGTTTTGCTGAGGTTCCTACTACTAATAGTATAACAGTTAATGCTCATTGTGAAACAGGTAATAGGGCAACAGTAAGCAATTATATGTTTAAAATTAATGATGGTGAATATATTGATAAAGGTACAACTTCAACATATACTTTTGATAAACTAAAGGATGATACAGAGTTTAAAATTAGTGTGAAATGTATTAATAGTTATGGTAAGGAAAATGAAGTTGCGAAGGATGTTAGTACATATGAACTTAAAGTACCAGAAGTTACTTATGTATCTGACGATACAATTAAGAAAAGTAGGACGGCAACAGTTAAATTTAATAATAGTAATGTTACTAGTCCTTATAACTTAGTTAAAATTAGTGGTACTTTTAGTGTTAACCGTGATATATATGAATGTAGTGTTTCTAATACTTCAGTTAGTTGCTCTAGTAGTAAGATAGCAAGTAGAACGAGTGTTACTAGTAGTGATAAATGGTATAAAATTAATAATACTAATGCTGTAATTACTTTTACTAGTGTTTCAACTTTAAGTGCTAGATTGTTTGATGGTTATAATTATAAAGATACGACAACTTATAATATTATAAACATTGATAATCAAGCACCTGTATTAGGTGATTTTGTCATTAATAATCAGAAATATAATACGGTTTCAAATAATAATTATTATAGTGAACTAGGAATTAGAATTAGTGTCAGTGATGCTGATTCAGGAATTGCTAGTGTTAAATATTGTACGACAACATCTAGTAAGTGTACACCAGAGACAGATGTGGCAGTAAGTAATGGTAATGTGATAGTTCAATATGCTAAAAGTTCAAAATCAAAAACAAGAGTGTGTGTTTTGGCTATTGATAAGGCTGGTAATAGTACAACTAAATGTAATACTAATAGTTATTATTTTGATAATACACCTCCAACTAAGGTTGTAGCGACTTATAAACCTACAGAATGCACGCAGAGGAGTTTTAATAATAGTGCAACAGAGTCTGATGGTTACTTATGGAAAAGAGAATATTATTATGGTGAAAGTGCTAGTAACTTAAAATCATTTAAATCTGAGACTACTACTTCAGTTAATAGAACTAGTAAAATTACGGATAGATTGGAGACTAAAAAGAAGTATTACTATAAAGTAATAACTTATAATAGATCGGGATTAAAAACGGAAAGTGAAGTTATTGAGTTTACACCAATATATTATGTTCAAAATGCTTATTATGATTTGAATAATTCTTGTTATGATCGATCTTATAGGCAAGATGATGGCTATTTTGTTAAATATGGTAGTCAAATTTATGCAATGTATAATGCTGATGCATATACGAATGGATATAAGGGGATTATGGCAGGTCAATATAAATCGTCTACTTGGTATAACCGTGCATCAGTATTACAACAATATGCTAATACACTTCCTTCAAATTATCAAAGTATATTATATGCTAGTAAAGCAGGAACAGGTTATACATATTGGTATGATTGTGAATATAATGGTGGCTTATTATATTGTTCTACTGATAGTAGTCATATAGGAGATAGTTATGATATTTCAGGTTATGCTATTTTACCTGAAGGAATGGAAACAAGAGATATTGGTGAACGAGAATGGGGAAGAAAGAATTTTTCTCTAGGAAATATATTTTATTCATCAACTCATTCAAGTGGTTATTGGGGTAATATGATTGGTTTTGGATATAAAACATATCGTTATCCACAGACTGATAGTGATGGCTATGTAAGTTATGGGTATAATGCACATATGGATAGTTATTGTATGAATAGGACTTCATGTAGTATGGATTATGGTGGTAGTGCTACATTGTATGTAAGACCTGTATTAGTATTTCAGGAAGGTTATGAATTTTTATCAGGAAATGGTACTTATGAGAAACCATTTGTGATAGGAAGTTAGGTGAGAAATGAAAAAGAAAATATTATGGGGGTTATTGATAGTAGTTGTTTTATTATTTATTGGTGTTAATGTTATTTATATATATAATCAGTTTATAGTAGATGATGGTGAAAGTAGTATGGTTGGTAATTCTTTATTAGATAGACAAAAAGAAATGGATTTAGAAATTGATAAATTAAAAAAGGATAAACAGTATACTATAGATAATCCTAAAATTATTAATAATCCTTATGAAATTTCACCACTTACTAGTATTGTTATTTTTAATACAAATGATGAAGTTGAAATTAGGGTTAAAGTTAATGATCAAGAAGAAAGTGTTTTTCCTAAAACGAAAGAGCATGTTATACCTATTTTAGGACTTAAAGCAAAATTTGATAATAAAGTTGTTATTAGTGATGGAGATAAACAGAAAGAATTAACGATTACAACTGATGTTTATGATAGTAGTAGTGAACTTGTTTTAAAAGATAATAGTACTATGATAAAGTTAGTTTCTTATTATCAAAAAGTAGAAGGTTATAATCAAAATATGGATTTGGTTTGGTATTTAGATGGTAATTATGGTGGAAAGTTACTTAAACTTGATAATGGTCACTTCTTAATTGGTGAATCTATTAATGGTAGTAATACTTATCAAAAAATATTAGAGATGGATTATTTTGGTAAAATATATGCTTCTTATACTTTACCTAAAGGATATAGTACTGATATGACTATGATTGATAATAGATTATTATATATTTCTGAAGATAGAAATAGTATTATTGAACTTGATCTTTCAAATAATGAAATTATTAGGGAAATTGATATGGCTAGTATTATTGATAGTAATGATTATTTAATTAGTAATGTTTATTATAATGATAATAGTATAATTGTTAATTTAGGTGATAAAATTATAGTTCTTGATGATGAAAGTTTAACAGTTAAGAAAAATATTGATACTGGTGGAAATATTAGTGATATAAATTTAATTAATGATAAATTAGCTTTCTTTGAAACAGGATTTCAAGGGGAAGAGATAAGTGATTGCACCTCTATTAGTGGTGTTAAATCTAAAATTAATTTATATAACAATGAATTTAATTTAGATAGTAGTTATGATTTACCAAGTTTTTCTTATATGTTAGGTAGTATGGTAAGTGATGAAGATAATATTTATGTTTTATTAGGAAATGAGTTATATGATAATAATTTATGTAAGAAGCAAGATGAAATGAAGGTTAGGTCAAGAATTTTGGTTTATAATAACGATGAGATTATTTTTAATGGTATTGTTAATGATATGTATCAGTATTTGAATATTATTAATTTTAGAGAAATTAAAGAAGTAGATACCACTAATTATGAGATATTTGATAATAATAGTAGTGTTTCTTATGAAGAAATAAATGTTAATGAGATAAGAGAAGAATTGGATAATGCATCTAGTAGTGCATATAGTTATGAAATTGATAGTAATATGTTTACTTTTAATGGTATTATGCGTGATGATGATGAAGCCTATTTATTATTTGTAATTGGTGATAAGGGTTATAAATATGTTATTAAAGAAAAAGGTAAAGATATTAATAATATGATAGATATTGCTAATTTAAGTGGAGAAGCTAATATTTATTTAGTTATGAATAATTATTATTATATTTTAGCAGAGAATCTTAGTTTATAGAAAAAATTACTTGAAAAAAGATTAACAATATGGTAATATTAATATTGT
>CALVUN010000074.1 GCA_944363595.1 uncultured Bacilli bacterium | reverse complement strand
CTTACTTCTAAACCTAATTTTTGTAAAGTCCTTAATCCTGGATTTTCATCTGTAGCATTAGCATTTAATACAAAGTTAAAATTCTTATTATACATTGTATTAGGATTAGGCATATTACCATCTATCCATATATATAGTGTATATGTTACAGGTGTACTATTTATTTTCAAACCATTTAATAGACAAATATTATCACCAATATTTTTATCAGCAAAGTTACCACTTCTTACTAAATCATTACCTTTATATATTTCATACTTAAAACTCTCTTCTTTTAAATCATCATCTAAACTAACAATATTCATATTCAAATCTAAATATACTGTACCCGTACTACTAATCGTAATATCTTTACTAATTCCCTTTTCTTTAGTACTTGTAGGTATTAAATTATTATTAGTTATATTTTCTCCATCTTCATAACTAATTGAGGCTCCCCCTACTGTTACTACAATATTAGTTTGTTCACTATTACTTGTTGTCCATGTCCACCATGCTAATGTACTACCCATAATTATTGCAAATAATACTAATAAACTCCCTCCAATAATATATTTCTTATTCATACTTAACTTCCTCCTATAACATAATAAAACTACAAAGAAACAAGCTTAGTTATATACTAAACTTTAATCTTTGTAGTTTTATTCTATTAATTATATTAAAAGTAGTTAATTTATACCCCCCCCCTAGTATCATTGTAGTTAACTTATTATAATATACTTTATCCATGGGAAGAGCACCTACCTTTCTATATCTTACATATCAATATTACCATATCGTTAATTATATTTCAAGTACTACTTCAAATATTTTCTCATAATTTTATCTATCTTTTTATTAGTTAAAGGTTTAGTAATTGTATCATCAAACCCTTCTTCCTTATACTTATCCTCATACCCCACCTTATTAGGAGTAACCATCATTATCTTTATCAAATCATAATCAATATGATCCATAACTCTTGCTAATTTATCTGAAGCATTAACCATCAAATAACTTCTAACTTCATAAGCATCAGGAATAATATCATCGACAATTACCATATCAAACTTCTTACTAGAAGTAAATTTCTTATCTATATCAAAAACACCATCAATACTATCGACATAAACCTTATAATTAGCTAAAATATCTCTTAACTTCTTAACTCTCTTCTTATCATCATCAATAATCAATATTCTTTTAGAAGAAGCATCAAAATAATTAATCTTACTATTATCGACATCTTCATCAATAATATCATCTTGATAATCATTAATACTATGTTGATCTAATACAACCGTAAAACATACCTTATCATCCTTAACACTAACATCAAATTTACTATTCATTAAATTAACAAGTCTCTCTACTACTTCAAATTCTAATATTAACATATCTTTTTTTATAAAATCTATATATTCTTTCTTAACACTCTTCTTGTCAATTTCTACTAGAATAGTAACTCTATATAAACTACCAACAGACATACTACTCAAATTAAAATCCAAAGATTTAACATTGCTGACACGTAAAATACCATCATATAAAGACATAAATAACTGTTTAATTAAAGTAGCATCACCATATAATACTGAAGGTATCTTATGAATTTCATTAGTATTAACCAAAATATTTTTATTTTTCATCTTAAATAAATCTAAAATATCTAATATAAGTTGTTTAGGTTCATAATTTGTCTTATTCAATTTAAAACCTTCACTTTGAATTTTAGCAAGTTTAATTAAACTATCGATCTGATCCACAAAATTTAAAGAAAACTTCTGTACATCCTTAAATTCTTTCTTAACCTCATCCATATCATTAAAATTAATTTTCTTATGACCAAAACGATTAAACTCATTAACAACGGGCTCTAAATTAGAAGTAAAAGTATCAATAACCCTATTCGAAATATTTCTCGATTTCAAAGCTTGTTCTTTTTGATAATTAAGTTCTCTAACCATCTTAAAATCAGGATTTTCAATCGTAAAATACATTAAATATAAAATAAATACTTCCATACTACTATATAACAAAAATTCTGGATTAGCTTGTTGGAAAGTCATAATACCTGCTCCAATAGTTACAAAGAAAATAATTGGACTATATTTAGCTTTATTAAGTCTTTTAAAATTAATAATAATTGAAGCAATACAAATAACAATACATAAAATAGAAATAACATAAACAACAGAAGCACTAGGTCCATAACTATATTGAATACCATTATTATTATAAAAATATAAAGGTAAAGCTATAATTAAAGCAATAGAAATAACATAAATAGCATACATAATATTTTTTAAATTATTATATATACCTAACCCTTTTTCTTTAATTTCAAAAAGA
Source organism: uncultured Bacilli bacterium (assembly GCA_944363595.1). Classification (GTDB taxonomy): domain Bacteria; phylum Bacillota_I; class Bacilli_A; order RF39; family UBA660; genus CALVUN01. The sequence continues at coordinate 7,162 of CALVUN010000074.1, read as the reverse complement.
GATGTCGAAATATATATAGTATAAAGAGCAAAGAATATTGCCCAAGATACTAAATATAGCAAAAATCCTTTTGTAACAAAATAAGTAAAAATACTATCAAGACCAATATAATTAAAACCAATAACTTGACATATATCTAAAATAACTCCTACTAAAGAACAAATTATTAGAATAAAGAAAATCTTATTTTCCTTATTTAAAGTTCTCTTTTCAACCAAAAAATTAACAAATAGCAAAACAATATAAAATAAAGAACACCCCATAAGTAAAATATTAGGATTTAAATTCATCTATTCATTCCCACTTTCTATCTTTTTTTAACCAATTGTTTAACAGTATCATAGTTAACTTTTCCCGTTTCCATATAAGGCATTTTATCTATTGGCGTAATTGTCTTAGGTAAATCTACTTTACGAAGTTGCATTATTTCTCCTGTAACACTATCTTTAACTGGTTTAGTAATTAATAACTTAATTTTATCAATAATATTAGGATCATTCTTAAATTCATCATTAATAACTACTAAAGCAGCACCAGTATCACCATATTCATCAGGTGTATCAGAAACTACTACTAAAGCATCATCAATACAAGGTAGAGATTTTAAAACATCAGAGACATGATTACAATAAACTTTTACCCATTCCCCTGACTCATCCATTCGTCCAAAGAAATCTTGATTACGGCCCGCTGTTTTCAAATAACCACTTTCAGTTAAAATCCCCATTGCATCACTTTTATACCATGAAACACCCTTGTCATCGACAAATTTAGCTTTCTTTGTCTCTTCTTCATTTTTATAATAATGAGAAAAGACATGTTTACCAGAAACACAGATAATTCCCTCTTCACCATACTTTAACTCTTTTCCTGTTTTAGGATCAATTACCATCATATTAGCACCCACTAAAGGTCTACCAACAGTCTCAGGATCAACATCAACTAATGCATTAGTGGCAGCTCCCCCAACTTCACTAAAACCAAGTCCATTACATACCTTAGCCTGACTATTATGTTTTCTAAAATATTCCGTAATTAAAGCATTCTTCTGACTAGATAAATATAGTCCTCCACTCATAGCAATATTAACCGAAGATAAATCCATTTTATCAACTTTCGAAGAAGACATCAACATATCATAAAAATTAACCGTTCCAAAAATAAAATTAGGCTTTTTAGCTAAATATTTATGAATAGTATCGACAGACAAATTAGGAGCTAGAATAATCTCTTTGCCACATAACATCGATAAAATTGAAGAAGTATCAAGTCCATATGGAACTTTAAAAGTAACAACAACTAAACATTTCTCATCACGATTAATTTTAACTCCCGTAGAATTTTTACAATACAAAGCATTAGAAATAATATTTTCATTACTTAAAACTATAGCCTTAGGTTTACCTGTCGTACCACTAGTAAAAGAAATTTGAGCTGTATCCTTACCATTACAATGTTCTTTTACTTTACCTCTATAACAATCACTAACCAGTTTTAAATCATAAAAATTAACTCTTTTATCATAACCAACCAAATCTTTAGCAAATAAATTAAAATCCTTACGATTAACCTCTTTTTCATCGATCATAACAATATTATTAACTTTTGTTTTATGCAAAATTTCATCATTATAAACATTATTTATACCATAATTAATTAAAAGAGGAGCTTCAAACCAATTCAAATCATGAATAATCTCAGGTAATGTTGGACTAGCTCCCAACATAGAACAAATAGCACCAATACGATTACATGCTAAATAACTTTCTATTGCCTGAGCAATATTAGGAGAAGATATAACAACGACATCTCCCTTTTTAATGCCCATTTCCTTAAAAGCTTTAGATAAAACTTTAACATTATCAAAAAGTTCACCATAAGTAATTCTCAAATCATCACAATCAATTGCATACCCTTTACTATTATTAAAATTAATAAGTTTAAGTAAATTATAAATACTCATATTAGGAATAAAAGGATGCTTAGCAAAAAAACTAACATTATCTTCATTTCGCTTATCAATTGAAGGATATCCCGTATAATTCATTAAAACTTCACACTCCCTAAAATATCTTTACAACTAAATATTACCATATATTTAGAAATATTACAAGAAAAAAACAAAAAAAGCACTACCTAAGTAGTACCATTTAAACTATTTATTATTCTCTTCTAAAACATCGATTGCTTTACGCATTTCTAAATCATATTTTAACATATCACGATCAATTTCTTTAAATAATTCATCTGTCGTAATTCCATATTTTGACGCAATATCTAAAGCTTCTTTATCGACATCCTTTTCTGTTACCTTAATCTTTTCTTCTTTAATAACAGCCTCTAATAAATAACGATATTTAATTCTATTTAAAGCTTCATCGTGCATATTTTTCTTAATATCTTCTGCCGTAGTCTTAGCATATTGCAAATAAACTTCTTCTGTAAGTCCTTGCATTTTTAATTTATCCATAAGTTGCTTGTACATATTATTAACTTCACGTTCCACTAATTCTTCTTCAAGTTCAATTTCCATATTTTTAGCAGCGGCTTCAAGTAAAGCATCAATAAATTTATTTTTAGCACGATATTCCTTTTCAGTAGTAATTTCTTCCTTAACCATATTTTCAAGTTCTTCTCTATTAGTAACACCCTCTATACCAAGATCATCGAAGAAATCTTTATCTAATTCAGGTAAAACTCTATTCTTAATATCATTAACTTTAACTTTAAAAGTAACTTTCTTACCTTTTAGATCCTCAGCATGATAATCCTTAGGGAAAGTAAGTTCAATATCCTTCTCATCACCCTTATTCATACCAATAATACCCTCTTCAAAACCAGGAATAAAACTATGACTACCAATCTCTAAAGAATAATTAGAAGCTTTACCACCATCGAAAGGTTTACCATCAATAAAGCCTTCAAAATCAATAATAGCAATATCTCCAGAAGAAACCTTACCATCTTTTTCTACAAGTTCAGCATAATGTTCAACAATATGATTAATTTCATGTTCAATTTCTTCTTTACTTACTTCAATCTTATCTTTCTTAACACCTAAGTTCTTATATTCACCAAGTTTAACTTCAGGATCAGTAATAATATTAAAATTAACCTCTAATCCCTCTTCATCAGATTTAACAATTTCAATTTTAGGTTCAATAATAGGAATAATTTTATCCTTTTCAATAATATCTTTATACCTTTGTTGCATTAAAGTATCTGTAGCCTCAAGTAAAATTTCTTGCTTACCATATTTCTTCTCAAAAACATCTCTTGGAGCCTTTCCAGGTCTAAAGCCATCAATTTTAGCATCCTTATTTAATTTCTTAAAAGCATCATCCATTGCTTTTTTCCATTCATCTCCACTTACTTTAAAATTAATTGTCTTTCTCATACTTATTTTACCTCCACAATTTCAACATCATATTTACCATTAGGACTCTCTACAGGACAAATATCACCTTGTTTATGTCCAATAATAGCTTTAGCTAATGGTGATTCATTAGACACCTTGTTATTTGAAGGATCAGCTTCTTTAGAACCTACAATTCTATAAACTTCAATTTCATCATCATCAATATATTTAATAGATACCGTCGTTCCCAAAGCAACTTTACCACTTTTATCACTCTCAATAATATGAGCATTCTCAATAATTCTCTCAAGTTCTAAAATACGGCCTTCAATTTGTGCTTGTTCTGCCCTAGCAGCATCATAATCAGCATTTTCTGATAAGTCTCCTAAAGCTCTAGCATCCTTTAAAGCCTTAATAACTTCTGGACGACGAACATTCTTAAGTTCATCAAGTTCCTCTTCAAGTTCTAAGAATCCTTCATTAGTTAAATATACTTTATCTTCTGACATGTTCTCACCTCTTCACTATTTCAAAATTCTACTATATTTCTAATACTTTGTCAAGTAAATTTCACTAAGTTAAATATCTCTTTTATTGATTATATAAAAACGCATAATAACTATATGACTATAAAAAATTTTTTATGACAAAACATATATAAAATCTTATATTTTAACTCGCATAATATCATCTTTACATACCTCAAAATCCAATTTAAAACGAATAATTTCTTCTGGATGTCTTGCTGCATCGACAATATTCCCATCCGCATTATAAATATCCGGTACTACAAAAGTAATAACTTCTGTCTTAGGTCCAAATATTTCTACCACATCACCTTTCTTAAAAAAATTACGTTCCGTTATTGTAACTATCTTATTAGTCTTATCATAATCCATTACAATACCTAAAAAATCTTGATTAGATACCTCTTGTCTTCCCAAAAAATATTGCCCATTAACTTTAGGAAAAGTACTAAAAAATTGTTCCTCACTATCCCTATTAGCAACCCTATTTAAAACTTTTTTATAATAAGCTAACTTATCATCATCTAAAGTACCATTATAATAATCATCAATAGCATGTCTATAAGTACTAACAACTGTAGCAATATAATAATTACTACGCATTCTTCCTTCGATCTTTAAACTACTAATACCTATTTCTATCATCTTAGCAATTTCCCCGATTAATGATAAATCCTTAGTACTCATTGTAAACTCTGTATCACTTTCAATCCTTTTCTTATTAAAATCATACATATCAAAAGTCCATCGACATACTTGAGCACAACCGCCACGATTAGCATCCCGATTAGTAAAATAATTAGATAAAACACAACGACCAGAATAAGAAGAACACATGGCACCATGAACAAATGTCTCTATCTCCATTCCCGTCTTATCAATAATTTCCTTAATTTCATCACGATGCAATTCTCTGCCTAAAACAACTCTAGATACACCATTTTCTTTCCAAAAATTAACACTTTCATAATTCAAAGTAGAAGCTTGTGTTGACATATGAATCTCCAAATTAATATTATTTTCCTTAACCAAAGAAATAATAAAAGGATCTGATACAATAATTGCATCCACACAAGCTTTCTCTAATTCTTTCAAGTAACTAATAAGACCATCGACATCTTCATTATGAAAAACAATATTAACCGTTACATAAATTTTCTTTCCCCATTCATGAGCAATAGAAGCAGCCTCTCTAATCTCATCCAAACTAAAATTAGTAGCATTAGCCCTCAAACTAAACTCTTTGCCCCCAATATAACAAGCTGATGCTCCATATTGAAAAGCAACCTTTAATTTCTCTAAATTACCTGCAGGAGCCAATAATTCAATTTTTTCCATTAATATCACCCGATTTCTTAACCTTATATATACTCTTCGTATTAAAAAATCCCTTATAAACCCCATCTTTTTTTCTTTTTAAAACAAAGTCCTTAACAACATCATATATATCATCTACTAAAAAACCATCAATAACAATATAATCAATATCCCTAAGAACATCCATTTCATTAATCAAATTAACAGGTTCTTTCGTATAAATTATCGTTCCATAACAAGATTCAACAATAGGATAATAATCATCATTATTTCTAATATAATAATAATCCCCATCTTTTTTCATATTAATATATTCAAAATAATTACTAATCAAATATCTTCTTGAATAAAAAATAGGCAAATACCCATATCCTGTAAACATAATAATTTTATCACTATTTTTCCTAATATCTAAAAGTTCATCTTTGGTAATATCAGAACTAATAAAGCTACCATATACCCCTTGTTTAAAATAAAACTCATTACTATTAATACTAGTATTCAAATGCTCTTGATCAATAATTAAAGAAAGACCCAAATTCATCTTTTTACATATTTGAATTACTGATACATCATAAAACAAAACCATATCAACTTTTATCTCATCTAGTTGTCTAAGAACATCTCTTAACATATCTAAATCACTATTATGTATCATCTTATTTAAAGAAATAACCAATAATTTATCAGTCTTCTTTCTTATCTCTCTAATATCATCCATATTAACATAAAAATTACTACCGACAGATAAACCATCATAAGATAAAATAATACCACCAATATCCAATTGCAATATCTTATCAATTTCATCTTTCTTATCAATTTTAACAAGTAACTTACTCATATTTCCTCCTCGATATAGATATCTTATCTCCTACATTAATATACTTAGTTTCAAACTCAGAATTACTATCCAAAAAAGTAATATAATTACTAATTTTTCTTACAATTCCCCGTTGATTTTTAGTTTTTGCCAAACTAGGATTTTCCACCAAACCATGAAAAGATAAATTATCAGTAATAATATATCCCCCATCATCCAAATTAACCTTATATCTATTAAAAAAATCAATATTATGGCCTTTACTAGCATCAATAAAAATAAGATCAAATTTCATATCAATATTAATATCCATAGCATCACCCAAAATAATATTAATTCTATTATCATAATTAAAAAGAGAAATATTTTCCTTAGCCTTATTATATCTATCTACATCTCTTTCAATAGTAGTAACAGAAATATCATCATCAACACTAGCCATCATAATTGCCGAATACCCAATAGCACTACCAATTTCTAATATTCTCTTAATATTATGTTCTCTAATAAAATTACATAAATAACTAATACCATCCTTTTGCATAATAGGAATACCATATATACTAGCATATTCTTCTATTTTTTCTATCATAAAAACCTCTTTTCCAATAACAAAAACATTATATCAAAAAGAATACCCATATTCAAGATAAAAATCAATCTTTCAATTTTCTTCTTATTTTAGCTATATCATTAAGTTCACTATTTATATAATCACTAATATTATTTAATCTTTTATCTATTTCATTAGCAAGTAATATATTACCATTTGAAATAGCTATACTCTTAGCACTCTCATCAAATACTGTTTCAATATCAAGTATACAATCTTTATTAATTAATTCCATTGCCATATCATTATTATTATTTCTACATGCTATTATTAATGGTGTCTCACCATATTTATTTCTAACATTAATATCACACCCACTTAACATATACATTCTAGCAATATTATTAATATTCTTATTTATCATTAACATAAGACCAGTATTACCATTATTATCTCTTATTTCTGTATCTGCTCCATTTAATAATAAATCTTTTACTTTATCAATATCAATATCATCACTACTAATCTCTTTAAATAATTCTACACCTAATTTATATCTTTCTTCATCACTAACTTTCTTTATA
>CALVUN010000073.1 GCA_944363595.1 uncultured Bacilli bacterium | reverse complement strand
GGCAAAAATATCTCAAATTATAGAAGATCCAGATAGATTAGAATTAATTGTTAAAGATATTATTAGTCATTTTGAAGAAAGAAAAGATATGGTAGCTGATCATGCAATGGTTGTAGCTTATTCAAGGAAGGCAGCCTATATAATGTATAAGAAATTTATTGAATTGAGGCCAGATTATGAAGATGTAGTAAATATGATTATTACTCCTAGTAACAAAGATCCAGAGGATATGCAAAAAGCAGTTGGAACAAAGAATGATAAAAAAGATTTAGAAATAAGATTTAAAAATGAGGCTAATGATCCAAATGAGAAATTTAAAATTGCTATTGTTGTCGATATGTGGTTAACAGGATTTGATGTTCCAAGATTAGGTGTAATGTATATTGATAAACCTATGAAAGCTCATAATTTAATGCAAGCTATAGCAAGAGTAAATAGAGTTTATAAAACTAAGCCAGCTGGACTAATTGTAGATTATATAGGTTTAAAAGCTTGGTTACTTGATGCATTAAAAACTTATACAACAAGAGATCAAAAGCAAGTTGTTGATAATGAAGAATTAGTTAATGCTTTAAAGGATAAAATAGAAGTTCTTGATGGTATATTAAATGGATTGGATTATTCTAATTTTGGTAATTTAGATAATACTGGAAAATATAATTTAATCAAGGATGGGGCAAATGTGGTTTTATATTCTGAAGATAAAAAGAAAAGATTTATGAAGCATAGTTTAGATGCTAAAAATCTTTATACATTATGTAATGGTGTTTTAGAAGGCAAATATAAGGCAAAAGTATTATATTTTATATCTGTTCGTTCATTTATTTCTAAAATATCAAATGATAACAAATTAGATGTAAGTGAAATAAATAGGTATGTTGGTAAAATGTTAGAAGAATCTATTAAGGAAGATGAACTTATTAATTTAGGAGAATTGTCAAGAGGTAATAGTCTAGAATTATTAAGTGATACTATGTTATCAAAATTGAGAGGCTTGAAAGATAAAAATATTGCTGCTGAAATTTTATCGCGAGCAATAAAGTCAACTATTAGTGATATAGGGAAAATTAACTTAACATTACAAGAAAAATTTTCAACTAAATTTAATAAATTAGTAGATGCTTATAATGAAAGAACCAATTTAGCAGATATTGAAAAAGTTATTGAAGAATTGATAAAATTAAAATATGAGATTCAAGAAGAACTTGATAAGGGTAATGAGTATAATTTAAGTCCAGAAGAAAGAGCGTTCTTTGATGCCTTGGGGTCTGATCCTGAAATTAAAGCATTGATGCAAGATGAAACTCTAGTTCAAATAGCAAAAGAATTGGTTGATATTATAAATGAAAATTTAACCCTTGATGCATTTAAAAGAGAAGATGCTAGAGCAAGGATTAGAGTAAATATTAGAAGATTATTAATAAAATATAATTATCCACCAATAAAAAGAGAATCAGCTGTAGAAAAGGTTATTAAACAGGCTGAATTAAAATATCAAAATATTGATTAAAAAAGATTCAGATTGTTGCTGAATCTTTTTCTAATTCATCAATAAGATTATTAATATGTATTTCTGGTATTCGTGTAGTAGGGTCTTGTTTTAACAAATTACAAGCTTTTATTGCTTTTCTAATGGAAATAATGTTATTTTCTTTCATTAATTTGATTATTTTTAGTGTTCTAAATACTTCAATGCCATTATTTTCAGCATAATTTTTTAATCTATTATCTCCAGTGGCAAGAATACAATTATGATCTCTTGCTATTACATAATTAAGTAAATCATATGTTGATAATTTTTTTTCGGCAATAGATAAATTACTTACTTCTGTTAATTGGGCTGCTGTTGCAGATATTACTTTAAATTTATTAATTAATTTAACATTGCCAGTTTTTGAATTTATTTCATCATTTTTAATCACATCACTTATATAAACATTATTTATATTAATAAATTCTTCTAATATATTAGCATTATTTAAGTCTGTTATTATATTGGTATCAGTAATTATTATCTTCGTTGTTATATTCATCTGTCGTAATTCCCAATAGTTCACAAGCTTTATTTAACGAAATAATATCATCCGCTTCTAACTTGTATACAATTCTTTTAAATTGATATGATTTTTCAGGTTGAATAGGTTTGGGATCATTTTTTCCTATTCGCTGACTTAAAAATATGCTTAATTTTTTATATAAGTACTCTGATATAATATTTAAATCTTTCAATCTATATACAATTGCTGCATAACTAACTTTAAATTCATTTTTAAAGGCAGTCAATTCAAAGAAATTTATATTTTTTCTTGATATTCCAAATTCATTTATTATTGCTTCTTTTGGCATTAATAGTGCACTTGCAAATCTATTACATATTTTTTCTTGATCTAATTCTTCATTATTAATATTTAGTACTAAATGTCCTAATTCGTGAGCAATAGTAAATCTTTGCCTAGCACCATCTTTTATACCATCTAGTAAGACAATAATAGGAATATTATTTACTATTTCACTTAGACCATCAAAGTCATTAAAACGATTATCTGGATTTTTAATTTGAATTATAATAATACCTAGGTTTTCAAGGGTATTAATTAAATCTGATATAGGTTGTTTACTTGATATTTTTATATAATTTCTAAATTCATTAGCGGATTTTTCAGCATCATCAAAACTATTACATGAATATTTTTTTAGTTTAATATTATTGTTATCTATATTGTTCATTTGTATAATTTCTAAATATTTAGCTACTTCATCTTGTATTATTTCTTCTAGTAGTTTTAAATTTTGACCAGTTAATCTTTTTTTCTTCCTAAATGAAGTAAATTTCATTTTAGGTGCATTATAGACTTTTAATAAATCAACAGATTTAACATTATATGCATTAGCAAAATCAATTAGTTTTTTTGAATCTGGTATTATTTCTCCTTTTTCATATTTGGAAATGGCCGTTGCAGTCATATTAAGGAGTTTACCTGCATCTTTAAGTGATAGATTTTTTAATAATCTAATTCTTTTTAAATTTTTTCCTATTCCATTCATATCATCTTCACTCCTTATAGTTTAAATTTTATCATAAAAAAGTAGAAATGTAAACCTAAAACTAAACATTTAATATTAGAAAGATTAATTAATAGCATTTCTTTAAACATTACATATAATGTTATGAGGAGTGATAAATGTGGATAATATTTACAGAGCTCTTACTGGTGTAGTTATAGATCCTGGTCATGGAGGTACTGATCCTGGGGCAGTTGGAAATGGTTTACAAGAGAAAGATCTTAATTTATTGATTTCACAATATATGTATGATCGTTTTAAGGAATTAGGAGTACCTGTTACGATAACGAGAGATGATGATGAAACTTTGTCACCTGCGGAAAGAACGGAAAGGATACTAGCTGCTTATGGAAATAATCCTAATGTAGTGGTAATATCTAATCACATTAATTCCGGAGGTGGTACCGGTGCGGAAGTAATTTATGCACTTAGAAATACAGATACTTTAGCTAAGATTATTTTAGAAAATCTTGGTGCAGAAGGTCAAACCATGAGAAAATATTACCAAAGGAGATTGCCATCAAATACTAGTAAGGATTATTATTTTATTCATCGTGATACAGGGGTAACGGAACCAGTTATTGTGGAATATGGTTTTATTGATGATACGGCAGAAAACGTTCAATATTTACAAGATAATTATAAACGATTAGCGGAAGCTGTTGTTAGAGCTGTTGCTAATTATAAAGGTATTCCATATACTAGTCCCGAGGGTGTTCAAAGTAGTGCTTATACTGTAAAAGCGGGAGATAGTTTATATTCAATT
>CALVUN010000072.1 GCA_944363595.1 uncultured Bacilli bacterium | reverse complement strand
CACTCTTGGAGTTTAAGAGGAATAAAAAGAAAAATCTAGAAGGCGTAAGTCTTCTATTTTAATTATGTAAAAATATGTAAAATTTAAAAAACACTTGACTTTTTTTTTTTTTTATATATATAATGTTACAGAAAGGAAAGGGATATAATGAGCAAGAAGTTGGTTATTGTTGAGTCCCCTAGTAAGAGTAAGACAATAGAGAAATATTTGGGAAATGACTATAAGGTTGTTTCTTCAGTTGGACATATTAGAGATTTATCTACTTCTGGTAAGTTTGGTTTGGGAGTAGATTTGGATAATAATTTTAAACCTGATTATAAGATTATTAAGGGAAAGAGTAAGATTGTTAAGGAACTTAAGAAAGATGTTAATGATGCTTCTTTTGTTTATCTGGCAACCGATCCGGATCGTGAGGGAGAAGCTATTTCATGGCATTTATATGATACTTTAGGTCTTACTAAGGATAATTATAAGAGAATTGTTTTTAATGAGATTACTAAGGATGTTATTCTTAAGTCTTTTGATAATGCTAGAATGATCGATGATGATTTGGTTAAGTCACAAGAGGCTAGAAGGATACTTGATAGAATTATTGGTTTTAGACTTAGTAAGCTTATGCAATCTAAGACAGGAGGTAAGTCTGCTGGTAGGGTACAGAGTGTTGCTCTTAAATTAATTGTCGATAGGGAAAGAGAGATTAATGCTTTTATACCGGAGATTTATTTTGAAGTTGATGCTTATTTTAAGGATTTTGAGGCTAAACTTGATACTTATAAAGATAAGAAGTTAGAGATTAAGGATGAAGATAAGGCAATAGATATTGTTAATAGTTTAGATAAAGAATTTATTGTTAGGGATATTGTTGAAAAAGATAAAGCTAAGAATGCTCCTTATCCTTTTACTACTTCTACTTTACAGCAAGCTGCTTCTAATAAGCTTAATTTTACTTCTAAGAAGACGATGAGTATTGCTCAGAAGTTATATGAGGGTATTTCTTTAAAGGATGAGACTGTTGGTCTTATTTCTTATATGAGAACGGATTCGGTTAGATTATCTGATGAATTTGTTAAGAGTACTTATGCTTTTATTGAGAGTAATTATGGTAAAGATTATATTGGTTATGTTAAAAAGAGTAAGAAAACAGAGAATGTTCAAGATGCACATGAAGCTATTAGACCTACTTCAATTAATAGAACTCCAAGTAGTGTTAAACCTTATTTATCTAACGATGAATATAAGCTTTATTCTATTATATATTATAGAGCTTTAGCGTCTTTAATGAAGAATGCTAAGGTTAAGGCTACAAAGGTTATTTTGGATAATAATGATTATCAGTTTAAGGCTAATGGTCAGGTACTTGTTTTTGATGGTTATTTAAAAGTTTATCAGAAATATGAGAATTCTGAAGATAAAATATTACCTACTTTTGTTATGAATGATAAGTTAATTAGTGATAAGATTGAATATTCTGAACATGCTACTAAACCTCCTAGTAGGTATACTGAGAGTAGTTTGATTAAGGAAATGGAAGAGTTAGGTATTGGTAGGCCTTCTACTTATGCTAAGACTATTGATACTTTAAAAGAAAGAGCATATGTTACAATTGTAGATAAGAAATTTATTCCTACTGAAGTTGGTATAGAAACGACTGATAAATTGCAAGAGTTTTTTAAAGATATTATTAATGTTAAATATACTAAAGAGATGGAAGATGATCTTGATAAGATTGCTGATGGTAAACTTGTTTGGTATAAGTTACTTGATCGTTTTTATAAGGATTTTGAACCTAAGGTAGAAGAGGCTTTTTCTAAGATGGAAAAGAAAGCTCCAGTGGAGACAGGGGAAAAGTGTCCTAAATGTGGTAATCCTTTAGTATATAAACAGAGTAAATATGGTAAGTTTATTGCATGTAGTAATTATCCTGAATGTAAGTATATTAAGAGTGATAAGGATAATAAAGAAGAAGTTATTATAATGGACTGTCCTAAATGTGATGGTAAGATAGTTGAAAAGAAAACAAGACGTGGTAAGATATTTTATGGATGTAATAATTATCCTAAATGTGACTTTGCTACTTGGGATAAGCCTACAGGGGAAATGTGTCCTAAATGTAATAGTGTTTTGGTTTATAAGAAAGATAAGATTAAATGTATTAATTGTGAATATGAAAAAGAAAAGACAGATATTTAAGATGGAATATCTGTCTTTACTAATCTATATAGGTTAATTGATGGACTATTGAATAGTCTAAAGTTTAGTTTGGAATAACCTAAGCCACTTGATATATATAAATTGGTATTATTTAGTTGATAATAATCATCATAATATTTTTTGGCATTTTCAGGGGTATATATGGCTCCAATTATAGGTATTTTTATTTGTCCATTATGGGAATGACCCGCTAGTACTAGGTTGATATTATCATAACTACTTATGATTGTATCGGTATAATCTGGTTCATGGACTAAGATAATTTTGTATGATATATCTTCATTTTCTTTAAAGTATGACATAGTAGTATCTATATTAGCATTACCAGAACTAACACTATCTAATCCTCCAATAAATAGGGGAATATTTTTTTCATTATAGATGATATCATAACTATTAGTAAGTAGAATGAAATTACTATTTTGATAGATATTTTTTAATAAGCTAATATCATTATCATGATTACCTAGGATACTATATTTTCCATATTTGGCATTTATTTCTTTTAATTTATTTGTTAGATAGTTAATATCTTCATCACTAGGAGTAAAATCTACATCTATTAAATCTCCTGTAAATACTACTATATCGGGATTAATTAGGTTTATTTCATCGATTATTTTATCTAATTTACTTTTATTTAGATTTCTTAAATAGTGTAAATCTGAGAAATGAACTATTTTTAATCCATTATAGCTTTCATCTAAAGTAGGAGCTTCAACACGATATTCATGAGTTTCTAATTTATTTGGAACAATGAATAAGCTATAAAACATAATTATTATTACTAATATTAGAAAAAAAAGAAGTATTTTTAGAAATCTTTTCATATTAGATTCCTCCAATGAAATAGATAGTTATAGCTAGAGTATTATGAAGCATATGCATACTTATGGTAGAAAAGATATTATTAGTTTTATAGTATGAATATGCAAAAGCTATACCTAAACTACAATATGGAATTAAATATAGTAGAGCACTTATACTTGTTAGTGAACTTAAAACATGTAATGAACCAAAAGTTATACCACTTGCTAAAATATAAATCCATTTATTTTTAAAAATATCACGAAATCCTTTACGAAAGATTAATTCTTCAGTAAAGGGAGCATATATAGCTACATCAAATAGCATATATAATGGTGCTGCTCCAATAAGAGTTCTTACTTGTTCTTCGTTAGTAGCCATACCACCTTGCATAATTACAGTTATAATTAAATTACTGACTATCATAATACAGAAACCCGCAAACCAATATTTAAAAGATGTTTCAATATTATTTAAAAAATCACTAAAGAAATTTTTAAAGTCTTTAATTAATGTTTTATGGTAGGCTACGATTATTAGAATTAGGAAAGTTATATCACATACTAATGAATAAATAATTCTTCCTAAAAAGTCTAATTTATTAATATCAAAGTTAAAAAAGATAATGGGAATATAACTCCATAGAAAGAGTAAAATAAAGAAAATAGTGGTTTTACTTATGGCTTTTATTTTAGTCTTCATTTATTTTCACCTCTTAATTTAGTATATCAAAAAAACTTTAAATAATCTACTGTTA
>CALVUN010000071.1 GCA_944363595.1 uncultured Bacilli bacterium | reverse complement strand
AAAGCTATTATTATTTAGATTAATAGAAAGTCTAACTAATGATAAAGAAACATATGCTCTAGATTTAAAAACATTACAAATACATATGGTCAATAGTTGGGAAAAAATTAATATCAATAAACCATTACAAAGAAAATTAAATTATAAAACAAATAACAAATAAAAAGGAGAGGCAAATGATTAAAACTCAAGAAAAAGTAATTTTTACCATTGAAAATGACAATAAAATTTATGATTCCACCAATCAAAATATAATAATATTATTACCAGAATTAATAGAACATAATAAAGAGCAAGTCAAAAAAAATCTAATATCAACTCAACTATCACAATATAAAACCATAGACCCATTTCATGAAGGATTAGCAGTAGCACGATTAAAGATAAATGACTTTGCATATATTTATATTGATAAAAATGGAACCCAAGTTGTCCCAGGTGTTTACTTATATGCTCACAAATTTAATGAAGGACTAGCATTAGTATCAAAAGAAAAGAACCAATATGCCTTTATCGATCGTACAGGAAATGCAATCATTAATAATCTTACGGCTGCATCAGACTTTCACGAAGGACTAGCAGCAGTAAAAATAAATAACAAATGGGGTTATATAAATAAAAAAGGTGAAATAGAAATTGCATGTAAATACAAAAATGCCAGTAATTTTAACAATTCAGTAGCCCTCGTTCAAAATAAAAATGGTAGAGGGTTTTACATTAATAAACAAGGAAAGAAAATAAATTATCAAAACTATAATACAAATAATAGCCTTACTAAAATTGATAATGAACTAACTCCCATCATCAATAATGGCCTATGGGGATACGTCAATAACCAAGGAGAAACGATAATCCCTTTCGTATATAATTATGCCCAAAAATTTAGTGAAGGGATAGCATTTGTTTCCGATGAAAATGGCAAATATTTAATTGATAAAACAGGTAGTCCAATTACATTCAAAAGTTCTCTTAAAAAATTAAAATTATTAGAAACAATAATAGCAAAATTAACAAATGATCAAGTAATTTATGCGCTAGATATAAACAATGCCAAACTTTACTTCGTAAACAGTTGGAATAAAGAAACTAACATAAACAAAGATTTAAAGCAAAAAAACAAGCATAAATGATATACAAACATAAAAAAATATAAAATTCAAAAATACATAAGTTATTGACATCTTCAAATATATCAACTATAATTTCTATAGGGATTAAAACATAATTATCCCACGAAAGGATTTATATGGAAAAAGGAAAAATTAATGAATTTTACAAACAATTATTAAATTTAAACAGTCTATCTATAGATGTCTTAAAAGAATTAGAAAGCAGAAACACCGATAGTTTCAGTGAAGAAGAATTTCAATTAATGTTAAAAATTCGCCAAATACTGCCAGAATTAAGTAGATTTCTAAATTCAAATAATATCGTTTGTGAAATAGATGAAATATATGAAGAAAAAAAAGTAAATCCAAAGAAAGGAAGATAAAATAATATGGATGAAGTATTATTAAAAGCGGAAGAAAAAATGGAAAAAGCCATAGCCAATCTAGAGCATCGCTTCACAACAGTACGGGCAGGCCGTGCCAATCCTGCTATTCTTGATGGTATTAATGTTGAATACTATGGTGTTCCAACCCCAATTAAACAATTAGCCAATATCTCAGTACCAGAAGCAAGACAATTAAACATTAAACCATTTGATAAAAGTTGTCTTAATGCAATTGAAAAAGCCATCTTTGAGGCAAACATTGGACTAACACCAAACAATAATGGCGAATCAATCTTTATTGTTATTCCTGCTTTAACCGAAGAAAGAAGAAAAGAGTTTGTCAAAGAAGTTAAAGCAATTGCGGAAGAAGGTAAAATTGCCCTAAGAAACATTCGTCAAGAAGCCAATTCAGAAATCAAAAAACAAGAATTGCCAGAAGATGAAGAAAAAAGAGGAAATAACGAAGTTCAAGACTTAATAAATAAATATAATAAAATCGTAGATGAAAAATTATCAATTAAAGAAAAAGAATTAATGACAATATAAAGAGGTAATAGCATGTCAAGTAAAGAAGTATTTTTACCAACAATAGAAGAACTATATCTTTTAGAAGAATTATTAAAAAAATATCATACAAAAAAATTACGACATGGAGGAGTCTACAATAGTTATCAATACCTAAAAGCCAAAGCCATCGAAAAGATGATTATAACCAGTAATGGACAAAATATATTAAGACAGAATCAAGAGTATCTTGTAGATGATGATATGGCTATTAGTATAGCTAAAATGTATCCCAAAGAAGTAATCAATTTTCCAAATCTTGCCCAAAATAGTGAAATACTATTGACAATTTTAGAAGAAGTAAGAATACCAAGTACTCATCCTCTTGATAATTTATCATATTTTGATCCATCAGTAATAAATTCATCATTAATGAAAAAAAATATCCTTTATTTGCTAAATGAAGAATTAAAAAGGAATCCTCAATATCGTTTCACATACCAATCATCGATAATCTTAGATAATATTTTTAATGGTCATTTTTTAGAATCATTAATAAATGCAACCAATGTCTATTCAAAGCAAGAAAAAGCTGATCTTTACAAACAATTAGTGGCAATTGATCCCACATATATTGTTAAAACAAGCCTTAAAGATTACAATCACAAGCGGGATAAAAACTATAACTTAGAAGACTTTAATAGCAGAGAATTATTAGAATATGACCGTCAAAACATGATTGGATATAATATTAATAATTATTGTCACAGATATTATTTACCAAGTGTATATCCCATTAGTGATCTTCAAAAAACAATCGATGATATTCCGCAAGCAAAAAAACTAATTAAATATTTAAATATAAAGTAAAACAAAAATAAGGAAGTAGTAGTATTTTAACAAATAATGTAAAGCGAGCTCTAAAATGGTGCAAAGAGAGTCATTATGGAAAATATGAATTCACCCTTTAGTTTTAATCGTTAATCGCGTTAAGATTTAAGAGTATAACAAAAAGTTATAAAGAAAGGTGGTACCGCGGCTAAGTCGTCCTTTATTTGGTGCCATCTTTTTTTTATTCAAAAGGAGGTTCTATGAATTATAAAATAGATTACTTATTAAAATATATATCCAACGAAACATTTAATAAAATAAAATCCCAAAAAAGTAACTATATACTAACAAATTTAGAAGATAATTACCGTGATGTTGATTTAAATATCAAATATCTTCTAAATTATGGTATAAATCACAATATAGATAAAGTAATATATGAAATGTTAGAAGATTTATTTCTTTCGCATAATGATTTCATTAACCAAATAAAAAAATTAGAGAAAAATTTAACTAAAGAAGAAATAATAATTATGCTAGAAAATCAATAAAAGGAAGGATGATAAAATGGAACAAATAAAAAAAGAAATACAAGAAAAAATTAATAATATTCAAACATTAGAAGAATTAAATAATTTAAAAGTTGAATATCTAGGTAAGAAAGGTAAGATAACAGAACTAAATAGCAAAATTAAAGATATCCCAAATGAAGAGAAAAAAAATTATGGTATGCAAGTAAATGAAATCCGTACATTGTTTAATAATTTATATAATAAGTGCAAAGAAAAAATAGAAGAGGAAGTTGTAAATCGTCGTTTAGAAAGCGAGGCCATCGATGTAACATTACCTGGAACTAAAGTAGAAGTAGGAGCACCCCATAGTTTAGAAAAACTAATAGAGGAATTAGAAGAATTACTTATGTCAATGGGATATGATGTCGTCGAAGGACCAGAAGTAGAGAAAGACTTATATAATTTTGAATTATTAAATTTACCAAAAGGACATCCAGTTCGTGATGCCCAAGATACATTCTATATTCAAGATGATGAAATCCTTTTACGTAGTCAAACATCACCCGTACAAGTAAGAACCATGTTAGAAAATAAAGAAAAAACACCAATTAGAATTATATGTCCAGGTAAAACCTATCGTCGTGATGAAGACGATGCAACTCATTCACATCAATTTACACAAATGGAAGGATTACTTGTCGATGAAAATATTTCCTTAGCCAATCTTAAAGCAACTTTTGATGTTATTGCCCAAAAACTGTTCGGGAAAACAAGACAAACAAGATTTAGACCATCATTTTATCCATTCACCGAACCGTCAGTAGAATTAGATATTTCATGCTTTAACTGTGATGGTAAAGGATGCCCAATATGTAAAAATACAGGTTGGATAACCGTCGGTGGAGCAGGGATGGTTCATCCAAAAGTATTAGATAACTGTGGCTATGATCCCGAAAAATTCACTGGCTTTGCATTTGGCTTTGGTATTGAAAGACTAGCAATGCTAAAATACGGAATCAAAGATATTAGAACATTTTATACTCCAAATGACTTACGTGTCTTAGAACAATTCAAAAGAAAGGATAGTGAATAATATGATAAGCCTAAATTGGATAAAAGATTATGTTAACATAGATGATGTTGATCCTCAAGTACTAGCTGATAAAATCACCAAAGCAGGAATAAATGTTGAACATGTCATAAATCAAAAAATAGATAACCTTGTCGTGGGAGAAATAACCAAATGTACGCCCCACCCAGATTCCGATCATTTACACATATGTGAAGTAAATATCGGTAGTGAAACCATCCAAATAATCTGTGGTGCTAGCAATGTAAGAGAAGGCTTAAAAGTAATTACAGCCTTACCGGGAGCCATTTTACCAGGGAATTTTACAATAAAAGCATCAAAAATTCGCGGTGTTGAATCAAATGGAATGTTATGCGCCCTTTTTGAACTAGGGCTAGAAGAAAAAAACGAAGAAACATACAACAAAGGTATAACAGAATTACCTGCTGATGCTATTGTAGGAAGCGATCCATTAGAATATCTAGGCCTAGATGATACCCTTTATGAATTAGACTTAAATCCTAATCGCTTCGATTGCAATAACCACCTATCATTCGCCTATGAAATAGGGGCTATCTTAGACCGCCCAGTGACAATGCCAAATACTAAAACACATCCAATTGATGAAAAAAATGATGTAACTATCGATATAGCTACTGAAAATTGTTATATGTACAATGCTAAAGTAGTAAAAAACATAACTATTAAAGAAAGTCCCAATTTCATTAAACAAAGACTATTAAACGCAGGAATGCGTCCTATAAACAATGTTGTCGATATATCAAACTACGTTATGTTAGAATATGGACAACCACTTCATTTTTTTGATAAAAGCAAATTAGGAAGCCATATCAAAGTACGAATGGCTAATGATAATGAAGAGATTATTACTTTAGATAACCAAAAAAGAATTTTAAATAAAGAAGATATCGTTATTACCGATGGTAATAAACCTGTATGTATCGCTGGAGTTATGGGAGGATTAAACACCGAAGTAGATGAAAATACTAAAGAGATTGTTATAGAAAGTGCTATTTTTAATCCATATAACGTCCGTTACACCTCATTAAATCTAAATTTAAGAAGTGAAGCATCATTAAGATATGAAAAAGGATTAAATTATGAGTATTGCCATTTAGCTATCGAAAGAGCCTGTCATCTTTTAGAAAAATATGCCGGTGGGCAAGTATTATCAGGTACAACGACTTATGATAACATGGATAAGAAAGAAAAAAATATAACAGTTACCAAAAAACAAATCAATGCTCTTTTAGGTATGCATTTAACTAACGAAGAAATTGAGGAACAACTAAGAAAACTAAATTTCCCTTACCAAAAAGAAAAAGATACCTATCATGTATCAGTACCACCTCGTCGCTTAGATATAGGTAATTATCCAGCTGATATCATCGAAGAAATAGGAAGATTATATGGTTATGATACAATCAAAGCCGAATTACCAGTTCTCCCAACAAAAAAAGGAACATATGCCCCTAAAACAAAATTCAGAAAAGATATATCTAAACACATGCGAAACCTTGGCTTAAATGAA
This sequence comes from uncultured Bacilli bacterium, assembly GCA_944363595.1. Lineage (GTDB taxonomy): Bacteria > Bacillota_I > Bacilli_A > RF39 > UBA660 > CALVUN01. The sequence goes on along the minus strand of CALVUN010000071.1, from coordinate 17,598 downwards.
GTAAGAACATATACCCTTATAAGTGAAGAAGAAAATAAAGAATTTAACAATAATCCCGATAACTCAATTCATTTACTAAGACCACTTATCAAAGAAAGAAGTGTTATTAGAACAACCATTATTCCATCACTATTAAAAAGTATAAATTATAACATATCAAGAAAAAATACAGATATTATGTTATATGAAATAGCTAATGTCTATGATAAAGATTACTATGAAGAAACCAAATTAGCATTTGCAATTCATGGCGATTATATCCATAGTACATGGCAAAATCAAAATAAAGAAATAGATTATTATCTAACCAAAGGCCTCATAGAAAATTTATTAGATTATTTGGGTCTAAATAATCGTTATACCTTCCGCTTATCAGATAATTTACCCAAAGAAGTACATCCAAGAGTAAATAGTGAAATAATAATAGATAACGAAGTAGTGGGCTATATAGGTAAAGTTCATCCAATAGTAAGCAAATATAATATCTATGTTGGAGAATTATCACTAGATAAATTATATGCTAAAAAAGTAAGACCAATAAAATTCAAAGAATTAAATAAATACCCTGTCATTGGCAAAGATTTAGCTTTTATCGTCGATAACAAAGTAACAAGTGATGAAATAATAAAAGTAATCAAAAAATCCGGTGGAAAACTATTAACAAATATTCAAGTATTTGATGTATATCATGGTGAAAAATTAAAAGATAATGAAAAATCAATTGCTTTTCACCTAACTTTTGAAGATAATAGTAAAACATTAACAGATGAAGAAATAAATATTTTATTTAACAAAATAATCAATGATGTTACTACAAAATGCCATGCAGTCCTAAGAGATAATTAGTTTATCTCTTTTTCTTTACTTTATAAAGAAATGTGCTATAATAAAACAAAAGGAGAAGATGAATATGAATTATTATGAAAAATTAAAAGAATTAAAAGTTAAAAAAGGGAAAAGTGAATACGATCTAGCTAATATAAATATAATAATTCAAAATATTAAAAATGAGATAACAAAATTAAATCAAAATATTTATCGAAAAAATGTAGAACTGGAAGAAATAAACAATCATCAAGAAAAAATATCAATGAATTATTTAGCCTTTTATGAAAAGAAAATTAATTCATACACATTATTACAAAAATTTTCTTACTATTTATTTTTTGTTTGAGATTGGACTTATATTTAGCATCATTTTAAATATCGTTATGACTAATATAATAACACGGTTACTGTTAACGACAATATTTGCTATTTCTTTTATCGCAGGTGCTATCTATATAAGTAAAAAAAATTATACAAAAAAAACAAAGCAAAAAATAAAATTAAAATATAACACTCAAGATATTTCACAAATAATTAAAGTATTAAGTCAGGAAGAAAAAAATTGAAAGACGAAGTATCCAAAAAAAATAAAGAATTGGAAGAAGCAGAAATCAAAAAAAATAACTTAAAAATGAATATAGATTATTATAATAATCAAATAAATTCAATCAATACAATGTCACAAACAATATTAGAAGACAGTTTAAAAAGAATAAAATATCAAGAACAAAAACCAGATATTCATCGTGGTTATAGTAAAAAACTAGATAAATAACAAGAAGTATATCAAAGGATGTGATAAAATGCAAAATTACTATGATGAATTACAAAAATATAGACAAAAAGAACAACAAATAAAAAACAATCTTATAAATTATCACAACACATTAAAAATAACTGAACAAAGAAAAATAGAACTAATCGAGGAAGAAAATAAAATAAACAAAAAGAAAATACAGTTACATAAGTATCAAAGTAAGTTAGATGAGTTAAGTCAATATAAACAAATATTTAAGTATAGTATTTTACCATCAGATATAATTATTCTAATATTACTAGCAATAATACTAATTCCACCAGTATCTAATATTATAGTAACCATTATAAGTGAAAAATATATTGCTCTATTAGCTTTTTTCTTCACAATGAGCGTTGTAGCAAGAATTATAAGTGTTGGTCATCAAGCTAAAAAAGATATCAAAAAAATAAAAAAAGAACTATATTGTACCTATGGAAATAACAATATAAAATATCTATTTCATCAAAATGAACAAAGTTACCAAAAAAATATAGATAACCAAAGATTAGTAAACAATTATATTTATAGCATTCAAAAAAAGATTAACAATCAAGAAACCAGTTTAAAAGCATTGCAAGCCGAAATTAAAAATTTAACTCAAGTAACTGACATAATTTTAAAAACAGTATGTACTGATGAAGAAATAAGTCAAAAAATAGAAATAAACATTCCTAAAAAATTACAAAGAACCATAGATAAATAAAATATATACTAAGGAGTGAACAAAATGAATAATATCAATATATTAATAAAAAATCAAAAAAACTTAGAAAAAGAACTAAAAGAAAAAAAGATAGAACAATATAAAATAGAAGACACATTAGAAGAACAAAGGCAAAGAAAGAATAATATATTTCAAGCTCAAAGAAAGATAAAAAATCAAGAACAAATTTTAAAAGCACCCTTTTTGCCCCAAATAAAAAATAATGATACCAACAAAACAATTTTTTATATAGCATTTATTATTAAATTATGTATACTAGGAATATTATCATATTTACTAATAAATAAAGTATTACTACTTTTTATATCATTATCCAATATAGCCAATATCATTCTAACTACGACCGTATTTATATCACTAACATTAACCAATCTTAAAATAACATCTAAAAGGTATAAAAAGAAAATCAAAAATAATTTATTTAAAAAATTTGGTACAACTGACATTTATTATATAAAAAAAGAATTAGAAAGTGAACTAGATAGAATAATTGACAGACAAAAAAAATTAAATCAACAAAAATATCGTTTAGAAAGTGAAACTGAAAATTTACAAAAAGAACTACATTGTAATAAGGAAAAAATGTATCAACAAGTAATAGAACCATCTTCCAAGCAATTATATGATTCAAATAAAACATTTGGCAAAACTAAAATATTAATTAAAAAGTAAGGAGTAAAATAATGAAAAAAAAATTTATAATCATAAGTAGTATTCTCATTATTGTACTATGTATTGTTTTAATACCCGTTGTATTTCAAAATGATACATTCTATACCATCAAAATAGGTGAGTTAATACTAAATAATGGCATCGATATGACCGATCATTTCTCAATACATCAATTACCATATACATATCCACATTGGTTATATGATGTAATCATCTACCTAATATATTCTCTTGGAGGATATACCGCTCTTTTCATTTTTAATATTATATGTTTTATAATCATCGAGGGATTAATATTTTATTATAATTATCAAAACAATAAAAGTAAATTTATCGTTTTAATATTTACACTATTAAGTTGTTTACTTTTAAGTACATATATTGTAACTAGAGCTCAAGTAATAAGTTATATCGTCTTCATATTAGAATTAATTTTTATAACCAATTACTTAAAAAATGGTAGTAAAAAATATTTAGTAGCATTATTTATCTTATCACTAATATTATGTAATACTCATGTTGCAGTATGGCCATTCTATTTCATTGTCTATCTACCATTTATAGCAGAATACCTAATAGCTAAAATATTCAAAAAAGAATTATTATTCAAACGTATAGAAATCGTTAAAAATAATCGAGTCAAAATTCTTGTAATAACGATGCTTATTTGTCTAGTTGCAGGTTTCATAACACCAATTCAAGATACACCTTTTACATATTTAATAAATACCATGATGGGTAATAGTCAAGGATATATTATGGAACATTTACCACCAAAATTACCAGGAATAATTATTATTGGTGTCTTTAGTTTAATTATTATAATACTAAGTATTCTAGGTAAAATAAAATTATATCAACTCTTCTTTGTTCTTGGGTTAACCATTATGGCTTTAACATCCAATCGCCATCAAGCCTTGTATACCATTTTTATTTTCCCTATCATGGCCAATTTATTAGATAATATCTTTAATAAATATCAAATAAACGTAGATAAATATACCATAAAATTTATGCTGAAAAAAATAGGATTAATAATAACAAGTATTCTTCTTATCTATTTATTAGTGGTAGCAATTTATGCTAAAAAAGATATTCCCTTTGTAAGCAAAAAACAATATCCAGTTGATGCTGTAAAATATATAAAAGAAAATCTAGATTACCAAAACATTCGTATTTTAAATGAATATAACTACGGTAGTTATCTAATATTAAATGATATACCCGTTTTTATCGATTCACGGGCTGATTTATATACTAAAGAATTTAATCATCAAGAAGATATTTTTAAAGAATATATGAGTAGTAATTATCCAATGCTTATTGATAAATATAACTTGACACATATCATAGCAAGTAAAGAAAATAATTTATATAATTATACAAAAAACATCAAAAATTATCATATTTTATATGAAGATGAATACTTCGTTGTCTATGAAATAGCTAAGGAGGAAAAATAATGAACAAAAAAGAAACATTTGTTAAAAAATTAAAGGAAATACGTCAAACATTAAAACAAATAAAAGAAGAAGAAAAAGAAGCTCAATTCAAAACCGATAATAAATCATTTGACTTCCAAGGTACATATGACATCGAAAAAATGATCGGTAAAGTAGGATTTATTGATACTGATGGCAAATATTATCCAGTAAGAGATATAATATATCAAAGAAACGATCAAAATTCAGATTTAATAACCCATGATTTTTGGGCTGAAGAATATCTTCATAAAATTAAAAAAATAACAGGCAATCATAGTTGCCCAAGTAATATTCTCATTCGCAAATATCATTTTGCCATGATAATCGAAAGTGAAGTAACTCCTAATGTCGTTTTAGATTATGTAGGATATCAAGACAAATTAAATTCAAAGCAAGAAATAGCATTAAAAAAATTAAATGAATATTATCAAGAAAAAGGAAAAAGTCGTTAAATATTACTATAGTAATATTTTTCTTTTTCCTTAATATCACTTCTTGTCAAATAAAATATTATCATGTATAATGATAAAAGGTGGTAACAATGTATTTAAAAGAGATAAAAACTTTTGGTTTCAAATCATTCGCGGATAAAACAAATATCGAATTTAGTCCCAATATTAATGGTATCGTTGGTCCTAACGGATCTGGTAAATCTAACATCGTCGATGCCATACGTTGGGTTTTAGGAGAACAATCCATAAAATCCCTACGTGGTGAAACTAACACTGATATTATTTTTTCTGGAAGTAAAAGTCGAAAACCATTAAATAGTGCCATGGTTGCTCTAGTTTTTGATAATACTGATCATCATTTACCAATAGATTATAATGAAGTAGAAATCAAAAGAGTATCTTACCGTGCAGGTGATAATGAATTCTATATAAATAACGAAAAATGTCGCCTTAAAGATATAATGAATCTATTAACTGATTCAGGTGCGGCCAAAGAAAGTTTTAACATCATATCACAAGGTAAAATAGATGAAATATTATCTACGAAACCAACTGATAGACGTATTATCTTTGAAGAAGCTGCAGGCGTATTAAAATATAAAAAAAGAAAAGAAGAAGCCATTCGCAAATTAGAAAGAACCAATAATAACTTAGTCCGTATAAATGATGTCATTTATGAACTAAAAACAACTTTAGAGCCTCTCCAAAAACAAAGTGAAGATGCAAAAATTTACAACGAATCACTAAATAAATTAAAAAATATTGAAGTATCACTTACAGTATCTGATATTGAAAAACTAAATTACGATTATCGTCTTACAAAAGAAAAAATAGATAATCTAAATGATGAAATAATAACTTTAACAAGTAATAATACCAGCTACGACGTAGAATTAATTAAAGAAAAAAACAAATTAAAAAATATCGAGGAAAATTTATCACTTAAACAAAATAGCTTAATTGAGGTAACACAAAAAATAGAACAAATAGATGCTGATATTAGACTATTAAAAGAGAGAAAAAAGTATACTAATGAAACAAATAGTGTCGAGGAAAACATATTATCCCTAAAAGAAGAATCACTAAATATCAATAATAATATTAGTGCAATCAAAAATAGTATTGCTATTAATAACAAAAAAATAACTGATAATAACGAATATCTAAATAATTTAATGCAAAAATATAATGAAATAAAAAATAATAGAAATACCATCAATAACAATCTAATAAAAAACAAACGCAGTGAAGCTGATTACCAATATAAAATAGATTATTTAGAAAATAGCATTAATAATAACCAAAGCCTCCCAACAGCGGTTAAAAGCATATTAAATAATAAAAAATTTACAGGCGTCCATAATGTAATAGGGAAACTAATTGATACCAAAGAAGAATATGCAACAGCAATAAGTACAGCCTTAGGGGGATCATCATCATACTTAGTTGTAGACTCGAGAGAAGACGCCAAAACGTTGGTAAATTACCTAAAAGAAAATAATATAGGAAGGGCAACTTTTTTCCCATTAGAAGTCATAAAACCAAGAACTATCGATTTAGAAACCCAAGCCAAATTATCAACCCAAACAGCTTTTATCAATACTGCCGACAAATTAACTACCTATGATTCTCAATATCAAAATATCATTCAAAATCAATTAGGTAACGTCATAATCACTGATAACATAAGCAATGCCAATTACCTAAGTGAATTAACAAATCATCGTTATAAAATAGTAACATTGGACGGTCAAGTAGTAAATGTCGGAGGGTCAATTACTGGAGGTAAAGAATATAAAGCCAATAATACCATCAAAGAAAAATACGATTTAGAAAGATTAAAACATGAATTAGATAGTTTAATTACTCACAATAAAGAACAAGAAAAAGACTTAAGTCTCCTTAATTTAGAATTAAATGATTATGAAAGCAAAATATACGAAACAAGACTTCACAATAACGAATTAAAAGAAATAATTGCCAATAAAGAAAAAGACATTGAAAAAAATCAAATCAATTACGAAAGAATAACTAAAGAAATATCTGATTTAGAGAATATTGTAGGTAATAATGCAACTAAAGAAGAAAGTAAAATGTTAGAAAAATATCATCAAGAAATAGATTATAAAGAAACAATTATCAAAGAATTAAACATTTTACGTCTCGATAAAGATAAAATAAATACAAATATTCAAGAAATCGAAAACAATAACAAGCAAAGTACAAGTAACATAAATAAATTAACAAGTACTTTAAAAGAAGAAGAAATTAAATTAAATCGTATTGATGTTCATCTTGATAACTTACTATTAACCCTAACTAATAACTATAACATGACGTTTGATTTTGCCAAAGAAACATATCGTTTAGAAATTGATCCTGAAGATGCTAGAGATATCGTCAAACAATTAAAACAAAAAATTGAAAGTTTAGGAAATGTTAATCTAGGTGCTATCGAAGAATGCGAAAGAGTAAGCGAAAGATATAACTTTTTAACCAAACAAAAAGAGGACCTAGAAAATGCTGAAAATACTCTTTTAGAAATTATCAAAGAAATGGATGGCATTATGGAAGAAAAATTCATAACAACATTTAACCAAATTAAAGAAGAATTTCAAAAAGTATTCAAAGAATTATTCAAAGGAGGTAAAGCTGAATTAATATTAACAGAACCAGATAACCTATTAGAAACAGGTATTGATATTAAAGCTGAACCACCAGGTAAAAAATTACAGAGTATATCTCTTTTATCGGGAGGGGAAAAAACATTCACCGCTATTTCCTTATTATTTGCCATATTAAATGTAAGACCAGTACCATTCTGTGTCCTAGATGAAGTAGAAGCAGCCCTTGATGATGCTAACGTAGAAGCCTTTGGTAACTATTTAAGTCGTTATCAAGGCAAAACACAATTCATTCTCATAACCCATAAGAAAAAGACTATGGAATTTGCTAATGTTCTATATGGTATAACCATGCAAGAATCAGGTGTCAGTAAATTAGTTAGTGTAAAACTAGAAGAAATCAAAGTATAAAAAAAATATCTATCTACTAGATATTTTTTCTTTCTTCATATTAGATATTTTAGGATAAGGTTTCCTAACATCAGTAAGACCCAAAATATAATCCGTACTACTATGATAATAACTAGCTAACTTGACAAGTAACTCAGTCGTAATCGTTTGCTTACCCGTTTCATATCTACTATATTGTTGCTGGTTCATACCTAAAAACTTAGCAACATCAGTTTGACGCAAATCAAGATCTTCTCGTAAATCCTTAAGACGTGGATATTGCATAACATCACTCCTTGTTTATATTTTCTCATAAAACAAAAATTAATTAGTAGTTTCACTACAAATAAGTAGTAACAAACATGTAAACGAAAACAAAATAATTAAAAGTTAACAATAAAAAAGTATAATATGTAAACAAAAGTAAAAAAAATTAAAATAATTGCATTTTTATAAGTTATAAGTTATAATTAAATAGAAAATAAGGAGGATAACAATATGGCTAAAAAACACAAACGTAAGTTAAATAAAAGAGGAATAATCTTATTTCTAATAATAATAATTATTATTATTTCTATTTGCATGTTTATCTTTATAAAACCAAATAATAAAGAAGAAGAAAAAGACCTAATGATAAATCTTTACAATCAAGAACTAACAGAAGCTAATAAACTGCAAGAAGAATATGACTTAAATCTAAACATTACATATGAATATAATGACGAAATAGAAAAAGACCATATTATTTCACAGAGTATTAAAGAAGGTACAAAACTAAACAAACAAGATACATTAGATATTGTTGTTTCCTTAGGTAAATTAGATAAAGAAAAACTAGCAAATGATAATATTAATGAATTAGGGAAAGTACCAATTATGATGTATCATGGTATCGTCAATACTGATGATAACGAATATACCGGAGGTAACGTCGATAAAGATGGATATAATAGAACTGCTAATGCTTTTAGACAAGATTTAGAATTTTACTATGAAAAAGGCTATCGTATGGTCAAACTCAAAGATTATATTGCAGGTAAAATAGATACAGAATATGGCAAAAGTCCCATTATATTAACATTTGATGATGGTTTAGAAAATAACATCAAAGTAACAGGCTTAGATAAAGAAGGCAATATCATTATTGATGAAAACAGTGCTGTTGGCATTTTAGAAAATTTTAAAAAAGAACATCCTGATATGAATGTAACAGCTACATTCTTTGTTAATGGAGGCATGTTTAATCAACCAGAATATAATGAAAAAATATTAAAATGGCTCGTTGAAAATGGCTACGATGTAGGAAATCATACGCAAAATCATCTTGATATAAAAGAATCAAGTAGTGAACAAGTCCAAAAAGAAATAGCGTTCGTCTATGATGAATTAGAAAAATATATTCCTAATCAGTATGTAAACATAATAGCTTTACCATTTGGAAGTCCCTACGTCAAAACTAACGAAAATTATCAATATGTCCTAAATACCACCTATAACAATAAAACATATGAAACAGTGGGAGCTCTTCGTGTAGGATGGGAACCAGAAGTATCACCATTTTCTAAAGATTTCGATCCAACATTCCTAAAAAGATGTCGTGCCTATGACAATAATGGGCAAGAATTCGACATAGAAATGGTATTTAATATGTTAGAAACAACCAAATACATATCTGACGGCAATGTTAACACTATTGTTACAAGTGAAGATAATCAAGATCAAATAAATGAAAGTCTTACCCAAGAAATAATCTATTATTAGGGGGGTGATAATATGTTAAAATTAAACAATAAAGGCTTTGCTATCACAGGTATCTTATATAGTGTCTTAGTTCTTTTTCTTATGATATTAGTTTCAATGCTATCGCTACTAAGTAGTAGACAAAATCGTCTTAATACCCTAACAAATGCCATACAAGAAGAAATAGAAACCAAAAACCATATTCCCATTTCAGACTATACAAGTAATACCAACAGTGAACACATTTCTAACCCCTTAGATAACAGCCTAGCATCATATTTTATAACCAAATATCCTGGTAAATATGAATTACTTATTAATAATACAACAACATGTTATTCCTATTTACCATCCAATATCATCATAAGGGTAAATAATAACCAAGTAAAATATCAATCACCAAGTCAAGATGGAACCCTCGATCCCAATAATTTAGATAATCTAAATGTCATGACTTTAATAGGCACTGGCTGTAACAATACAAACATAAACAATCTAGATATTCAAAGTGTCTATACATCGATAGAAGAGTAAATAATTACTTTTCTTTTTTCATATTTTCTGATATAATCGTACAAGGAAAGAGGTATAAAAATGAAAATAAAATATCAATTATTACATAAAGATAAAAATAGTGAAGCAAGATATGGCACTATCACAACCAATTATGGTACATTTGAAACACCCATATTTATGCCTGTAGGAACTCAAGCAACTGTCAAAACCCTAGATGTAAGAGATTTAAAAGAAATAAATGCTGGTATTATATTATCTAATACATATCACTTATGGTTAAGACCAGGTGAAGACATCATAAAAAAAGCAGGAGGACTACATAAATTTATGAACTATAATGGTCCCATATTAACCGATTCAGGAGGTTTCCAAGTCTTTTCTTTAGCAAACCCCAGAGATATAAGTGAAGAAGGCGTAACCTTCAAAAGTCATTTAAATGGCGATAAATTATTACTAACTCCTGAAAAATCCATTACAATTCAAAATAAATTAGATAGCGATATCGCCATGAGCTTTGATGAATGCGCTCCATATCCATCAACTTATGAATACATGAAAAACAGTGTCGAAAGAACACTAAGGTGGGCCAAAAGAGGTAAAGATGTTCATCAAAACAAAAATCAAAGTCTATTTGGTATCGTTCAAGGTGGTGAATTTGAAGATTTACGTGCCTACAGTGCCAAAGAAACCGTCAAATTAGATTTCGATGGCTATTCCATTGGGGGAACATCAGTTGGCGAAGATAAAGAAACAATGTATAAAATGATCGATTATGCTATCAAATATTTACCTCAAGATAAACCAAGATATCTAATGGGAGTAGGGGAACCACTAGATATTCTAGAAGGAGTTGAACGAGGTGTCGATATGTTTGATTGCGTCCTACCAACTAGATTAGCTAGACATGGCCATGCCTTTACAAGAACAGGCAAAATAAACATTAAAAATGCCAAATACAAAGAAGACTTTACTCCGGTCGATAAAGAATGTGATTGTGAATGTTGTAAGCACTATACCAAAGCCTATATAAGACATTTAATAATAGCTAATGAAACTCTAGGTCAAAGATTACTATCCATTCATAATTTAAGATTTTTAATAAAATTAACTGAAGAAATAAGACAATCTATTAAAGATGATAACTTTTTAACATATAAATCTAATTTCATAAATAAATATTTAAAAAAATAAATAAAAAAAGACTTAAAAAAAGAATCATAATGTGTTATGATATTAAAGAAAGGATGATATTATGAGTTTAGCAAGAAGTGAAGCCAGAAAAAAAATTATGACTATTTTATATCAAATATCTTTATATCAAGAAAAAAATATTCCATACGACGTTGATGAAGTAATTAAAGAAAATTATCCTGAAGAAAATAAATTTATCAATGAAATCGTCAAAGGAGTTATTAAAAATATTAACCAAATAGATAATTTAGCCAATAAATACTTAGAAGGATGGACATTAAAAAGATTAGGCTATACAGACCAAGCTATTATACGTTTATCTATCTATGAATTAATGTATACTAATACAGAATATAAAATATGTATCGATGAAGCAATAGAATTAGCCAAACATTATTCAGATGATGCTGTTGTAAAAATGATTAATGGCGTATTAGATAAAATATATCATAAAGAGGTAAAACATGATTAATGATTATATAACTATAGGAGAACTAAATCACTATATTAAAGAAAAATTTGATGAAGATATTTATTTAAGAAAAGTACATATAAAAGGGGAAATATCCAATTTTAAAGCCCACACTAGAGGGCACTATTATTTTACCCTAAAAGATGATACAAGTAGAATAAGTGCTATTATGTTTAGTTATAATACAAGAAGTTTAAAATTTGTACCAACAGATGGTATGAAAGTCTTAGTTACAGGAAAAATAAGTGTTTATGAAGCTAATGGCAATTACCAAATCTACGTCGAAGAAATGTTAGAAGATGGTGTTGGAAATCTATATGTTGCCTTTGAACAATTAAAAGAAAAACTAAATAAAGAAGGATTATTTAGTCGTGAACACAAAAAACCAATAAGAAGAATTCCCAAAAAAATAGGTATCATAACAGCATCTACTGGGGCAGCCATCAGAGATATTTTAACTACTATTAAAAGAAGATATCCCATATGTGAAACTATTCTTTTTCCCTCATTAGTTCAAGGTAATGATGCCGCTAAAGATATTGTAAAAAAAATAGAATTAGCAAATACATTCGATGATATAGATACCCTAATTGTAGGAAGAGGAGGAGGCTCTATTGAAGACTTATGGCCTTTCAATGAAGAAATAGTAGCAAGAGCAATATACAATTCAAAAATACCAATTATAAGTGCTGTCGGACATGAAGTAGATTTTACCATTGCCGATTTTGTTGCAGATTTACGAGCTCCAACTCCAACTGCCGCTGCTGAATTAGCAGTCCCAGATATAAATACAATAATCACATATCTAAATACCACTAAGACAAGATGTTATACTGCCTTAAACAATATCATCGATACCAAAAAATTACAATTAAAAAAATTACAAGAAAGCTATGTCTTAAAAAAACCATTATCAATATATGAAATAAAAGAACAAAAATTAGATAGCATAGTAGATAAACTAAATACCCAAATTAAACAAAAAATAGAATTATATAAAACAAGATTATATAAAAGTACCACAAGTTATATCTTGACAAATCCAAGCATATTATATAAATTCAAAAAACAAAATTTTGAACATTTAATAAACAAATTAGAAGTATTAAATCCTCTAAATACTCTCAAAAGAGGTTATGCAATTGCTAAAAAAGATAATCATGTAATATCAAGTATTCAAAAAGTAAAACAAGATGACAATATCACAGTTAATTTGCAAGATGGATACTTAGAAACAAAAATAATAAAGGTAGGTGTAAACAATAATGGATAAAAAAGAAGTAAAATTTGAAGATAAAATAAAAGAATTAGAAAAAATAGTTGTGGAACTAGAAAATGGTGAAGTAGATTTAGATGATGCAATTGAAAAATATACCAAAGCTATGCAACTAGCTAAAGAATGTTCCGACAAATTAAATGCTGTTGCCGATAAAGTAAATAAAATAATGTTAGAAAATGGTAAAATCGAGGAATTTACTGTTGAAGAATAAAAGAAGGATATCACACCTTCTTTTAATTTTCTGCCTCTTCTAACATCGTCGTAATAAAAATACCATATCCTTTAGTTGGATCATCAACAACAACATGGGTAACAGCACCAATAATATAATCTCCTTGAATAATAGGACTACCACTCATACCTTGAACAATACCACCAGTTTTCTCTAATAAAACATCATCAGTAACTTCAAAGAGAATATTTTTACTAGACCTATCATCATTTGATACATTTAATATATTAATTGTAAATTCTTCTACATCATTTTCACTAATAACAGTAAGAATTTTAGCTTCTCCTAGTTTAATATCACTACTACTAGCCACTTTATATAATTTTTTATTAGGAATAGTATCCACATATTCACCAAAAATACCAGAACTAGTATTTTCATTAACATTACCATAAATTAAACTCATGTCGTAGTGGGCATTCTTTTCTCCAGGATTACCATCACTACTACGTGTAATTCCCGTAACAGTTGAATTATAAATCTTACCATCCTTAATTTCTAATTTTTGCCCTGTTGTTTTTTCGATAATTTCGTGTCCTAATGCACCATATAACTTAGTATTAGGGTCAATAAACGTAAGAGTACCAACACCATTAATGGAGTCCTTTACATATAACCCTGTCTTATAAACATCATTATTATCTTTAACCATTTTTAAAGTCGTTTCATTTTTTTTACTACCTCTTAGATAAGTAATACTAATTTCATCTAGATTACTACTACTATCAATAACATCTAGCATTTCTTCAATTGAAGAAATAGGAGTATTATTAATACTTACAATTTTATCCCCATTCATAAGACCAGCATCCTTCGCTGGATCAAGATCACCAACTTTATAATTACCTACAATAATAACACCAGTGGCATTAAGTTCAATACCAATATTTTCACCACCCGCAATTATATAAGAAGAATAGGCAAGTACATTCATGGGTATAATTAATAATGATATAAAGAGAAACAGAAATTTGTTTTTAAATTTTTTTAAAAACATCATTAACATCTCCTTTGTAATTTGCCTTCACAGACTACATTATTATTATTAAAAAAAATTCAAAAATTATAATAGAGAAAAAATACCACTTCTTGAAAACACCAACAAAATATGCTAAAATACAATAAAAGGAAGTGATTAATTTCATGGAAAAAATTGCCATTTTAAAAAAATTAAAACAAATATTAAGCAAAAATTCAAAAACAAATAACTATCATGAAGATTTCATAAGTACTAAAGATATAACTAAAATGTATGGATATACAGGTTTTATTGATCCTTGTGGTACTTTCTATATATGTAGTAGCATTGAATTAGGAGAAGAAATTCATGCACCTTGGGCATACCTTTATTTAAAACAAGAAAAAGGTGAAAAAGTACCCATGGAAGAAGCAGTAGTACATTTAATTGAAAAATATAACTATGTATTATTCGCTGGTGTTAGAGATAAAAATGGCCAAATGATAATCATAAACGCACCAGAAGATCCAAATACATATACCAAAGAACAACAACAAGTCTATAATGCTTTATGTGCTTACTATCAAAAAACAAATAATCATACCAAATAATCAACTTGACATAAAAAATTTTTTAAGTATAATATTATTTGCCAAAAGGGGGGGATTAACAATGACAAATAATATTGCCACTAACTTAAGCATGGAATTATTTAACAATAAGTTGATATTCATTTCAAATGAACAAGTAAATATCTTAATAAAAAAAATATTAAAAGCCAAAGTCGTAAACAATCTTAAAAGAAGTATCTATTATGATTTTTTATCATTAGAAAACAACTATAGTGAAAGATTAACAATCGTTGCCAATAAATATTATAAGTCAGTAAATGAAATAACAGAAATAATAAATACAATCAATAAGAAAATAATAAATAGTAATTACATTATTTATCTTCTCTGTTTAACTAATCAACCATTTTTCAATCAAATACCTATTGAAGAACAAGATATTCTATATAAATATAAATTTCATATTGCTCAAAATCAAACTTGGCCAATCATATTAGATGATGATATAAATAATATATATAATAATTTAATTAATTATTTAAAAAGACTAGAAACAAATCCCAATCGTTGGGCTAAATTAGTCTTAAATAGCTTTAATAATTATGAAAAAAAGATTTTTAACCATCTATTGAGTACTAAATATTTTGAAATATCAACTCCCAAAAAACAACAAGATTTTGCTACTATTTATCAAAAAAGTGATAAAGTAATAAAAAACTATGAAGTATATAATACCTTTTATAAAATAATACACAGTCAAGTAACAATTAATAAAATATATTATTATTTTAGTAAAGAAGATCTTGCTAACTTTGAATATTTTTATCATAATCTAAATATTCTCGTAATAAAACCACTATCAAAAACAAAATATCAAATATTATCAGATATAATAAACAAAATAAAACAAGTCAAAGAAAAAGAAAATCCACCATATAGTTTTATCAAATTATTACAAAAAATTCAAAGTGCCAATGTTCATGATAGAGAAAACTTTTTCAAATCATTAAAACCAAATCAATTAAATATCATAAAAAAAGCAACACGACTATTTAATCAAAAATTAGATATAATGAAAAACTTAAATCATGAAGAAAAAATAACCTATGTTCTTCTTATTAGAAAAGTAGATGAAGAATTAGTAAAAATAAAAAGAAATAACATAAAATTAATTTATCCCAATCAATTACTTTCATTTTATGATGGACAATACAAATTAATTGAGATAGAAAAAAGTTTAAATTTATTAAACAAAAAAGAGTATCAACTATTAAGTATTTACTTATCTAATATTGATAATACAGAAATAGATGAAGAAATAAATAATATAATTTATATCAAAATACCGCATCTAATTTCAACAATTAAACAAGATACCAAATCTAAAGACAAATATGAAATTATTAAAATGCAATTAGACTTTTTACAAAAAAATTATGGCAACTATAATTTAGAAGTATTTAATGAAATAATAGATAGATTAAATAAAAAAGATCAAGCACTATTTTTAAAATATATATGCAATCAAATGCTTTCACCTCAAAGTAATTATTTTACTTCATCTGAAGCAAACTATTTTAATAATCAATTATTACCAAAATTTAAAAACATGCTAG
Organism: uncultured Bacilli bacterium; assembly: GCA_944363595.1. Classification (GTDB taxonomy): domain Bacteria; phylum Bacillota_I; class Bacilli_A; order RF39; family UBA660; genus CALVUN01. The sequence goes on along the minus strand of CALVUN010000071.1, from coordinate 1,049 downwards.
AAGAAAGTGAAAGAAAAAGTCCAATTAAAATAAATGATTTTAAAGATTATACCATTCAAGAATTAAAAGAGGGAATAAGTATGTTAAGCCCTAAAGAACAAAATATTATATATCTAAAATATGGTCATAATTTAGATAATCAAGGTACTCAAGAACTTAATCCAAATGAAATAAGAATTTATCAAAATATTGTAAGAAAAAACTTAAATAAAATTCTTATTCAAAATCGTCTTTTAAAAAATAATAAAAAAATATTATATAATTTAATAAATAATTATGAAGATTTACAATTATTAAAAAAACATGGTATAAAAGACATCAATATTTTAATTTATGCCATAAACTTAGACTTAATAAATAATGAAGATTTAACAATAAATAAAATAAAAGATGAATTAAAAATAACTGACGAAATAATTTCTTATATTATAAATGAATGTAATACTATAATAACTACTAAAACAAAAAGATTAACCAAAAAATAAGATCATAACTCTTATTTTTTTCTTATATTTTTATCATAAAACACTCTAAATTATACATATATTTTTATCAGGTGATAACATGAATAGTACCATTTTCTCATTTATACTAACTTCCATCGCTGGCTTATCGACAATGTTAGGTACCATCATTATTTTTATTAAAACCAAGAAAACAAATCAAATAATAGCATCTTCTTTAGCCTTCGCCAGTGGTGTCATGATAACAGTATCTATAACCGATTTAATTCCTGAAAGTATAAACCTTATAAATACAAATTCTAGTACCATATTTACCTTAATATTAACTATATCATTCATAATAGGGGGTATAATTATCTCTATGTTGATAGATTATTATCTACCAGATTCCCAAATAAAAACAAATAGTAATCATAAAACACTCTATAAAGTAGGAATTATCTCTATGTTAGCTATAATTATCCATAACATTCCCGAAGGAATAGCAACATTCATTACTACAAGTAGTAATCTAAATCTAGGTATAAGCCTAACCATTGCCATTGCCCTACATAATATACCAGAAGGTATAAGTATCTCTGTTCC
>CALVUN010000070.1 GCA_944363595.1 uncultured Bacilli bacterium | reverse complement strand
TTGGTTAAGCATATGGGTAAATATGAGGAGTTTGAAAAGTTGAATTTGAAAGGTACTAAAAATGTTGCTGATTTTTGTATGAAATATGATATTTTTCTAAATCATATTTCAACTATCAGTGTTTCTGGTGATTTTATGCCTTTAAATAATACTTCAGATGATGTTTATTTTACTGAAGAGGACTTTTTTATAGGTCAAAATTATAATGAAAATTATTATATTAAAAGTAAACTTTTAACAGAAGAATTTTTACTTAATAGTATAAAAAGTGGTATGCTAAGAGCAAATATTTATAGGATTGGTAATCTTACTGCAAGACATTCTGATGGGGTATTTCAATATAATATAGATAGTAATGCCTTTTATAACAAATTGCAATTTATTATTAAAAATAAATTTTATTTTGAAAGTAGCGTTGTTCAATATTTTGATATGTCTCCTGTAGATGATGTTGCAGATGCTATAATTGGTATTATTGATAATTATGGATGTCTAAATAAAATTTTTCACGTTTTTAACCCTTATAAGTTTAATATGAGAAGTTTGGTAGAAATGTTGAATAAATTAGGATATAATATTAAAATTGTAACTGATGAGCAATTTTATAAGAAAATTTCAAAATTGGATTTATCTGCTAATTCTTTAGTTATAAGCGATTATAGTTTATATACTAATATTCCATATTTGAATATAAAGACAAATTGTGATATAACTTTAGAATATTTGAAGCGTTTTAATTTTGAATATGATAAAATAGATTTAGATTATTTGTACAAATTGACTAATTATATTAAAAATCTTGAAATTTAGGGGGGAAATAGTATGCAAAAGAAAACGAAGAAATCATTTCATTTATATACTTATCAAAAAGTTATACTTTCATATTTTATTACAATTTCTATTTGTGCATGGACTTTGTATCCAATTATGTATAGAATTTTAAATTATCCACCTGGAACTGTTGATACACAGTTTCAAGTTGAATATGGAGTACTTACTTATACAGTACAATTTATTATATTGTATGTTCTAATAACTGCTTTATTTACATTGTATCAACGTTATTTTTTATTTAAAAAAATAGCAAATTGGGAAAGATCTGGAGGTATAAACTCTAAATTATATAGTGTACATGAAATTAGAAATACTTTATTAACTGCACCAAAAAAGTTTTATCTATTGCAAATAATTATACCATTTATTGCAATTACTATTGGTTTAGGTATGCCAGTTGTAAAACATGAAGTAGAATCTTCTGGTATAACTGTTGCTATATTATGGCTTTCTCTGCTTACATTTAATGCAACAATATCTTATGTGTTCTCTAAGAATTTATTTAAATCAATATTGATGAAGACATTTAAAGATAATAAATTGGATATGAAGCATTCAAAACTTTCTAATGATATGATGTTGATTATATTACCTCTTTTAATTGCTGGTTTGTTTTTCATTGCAATAGTTTCTTATTCTAGATTAGTAAAGGCTAGAGGTGATGATATTTACAAATATTATAAAAATGAGTTCTCATATGTTTTTGATGAAAATACTTCATATACTAAAGATCAATTAGTTAATATTCTTGATTCTATAGAATATATGAATGATACTGATACTTATTTCATTATTGATAATAATAAGGATATAATAACTTCAGATGGAGAACCTTTAACAGATTTCTTTACAAAATATATATATGAATTATCAGATGAATTTGATGGTAGAGTTTACGAGCATTATGCTGTTAATACTCAAGGATATGTAAAGCATGTAAATGTGAATAATAGCGATTATATTGTAGGTATTAAATTTCCTATAGATGGTGGAAATGCTCTATTTTATATTGTAACTTCTTTTATCGTTTTGTTTGGTATTATATCATTCTTATTATGGTATTATTCTACATCTCTATCAAATCAGATAAAGATGATAGTAAATGGTCTTAATGATATAAATACTAAGAATAATGCAGAATTTAGAAAGATACCTATTATTTCTAATGATGAACTTGGTGAGCTTACGGTTGAATTTAATAAGATTCAAGACTTAACAAAACGTAATATTGAAAAAATACATGACAGTCAAGAAACCTTAATGGAAAAGGAACGTTTAGCTTCACTTGGTCAGTTAATTGGTGGTATTGCACATAACTTAAAAACACCTATAATGTCTATATCAGGGGCTGCTGAAGGTTTAAATGATTTAATTAAAGAATATGATTCATCTATTGATGATCCAGAAGTAAATAGTCAAGATCATCATGATATCGCAAAAGATATGTCTTCTTGGGTGGAAAAAATCAAAGCTCATACTGAATATATGTCAGATGTAATTACTGCTGTTAAAGGTCAAGCTGTGACATTATCTAATGAACAGGATATTACTTTTACTATTGGTGAATTATTGAAGAGAGTTAATATTCTGATGAAACATGAACTTAAAAATGCTATTGTTTATTTGAACATTTCTTTAAAAGTTGATGAGGATTTAATGCTTAAAGGTGATGTTAATAGTTTAGTTCAGGTTATTAATAATATGATTTCAAATTCAATTCAGGCTTATAACGGAAAACCTGAGCAGAATATTGATTTAATTGTGACTAGACAAGATAATAATCTACTTATTTCTGTTAAGGATTATGCTACAGGTCTTTCTCAAGAGGCTAAAGATAAGTTGTTTAAGGAAATGGTTACTACTAAAGGTAAAAATGGTACTGGTCTTGGATTGTATATGTCTTATTCTACAATTCGTGCTCATTTTAATGGTAATATTACTTTTGAGTCAGAAGAAGGCAAGGGTACTACATTTATTATTAGTTTACCGATTGATTAATTATTTTAAATTTTGTGAATTTATTGACATGTGATAATTATTGTAGTATACTATATTTAGCTTATAAGTAAATTAATTTGATGTA
>CALVUN010000069.1 GCA_944363595.1 uncultured Bacilli bacterium | reverse complement strand
AGATAACAATTTTACTTTTTTTTTTTTTTTAACAGATAATCTTTTAAAAATTAGTGATGAAATAAATTATGCCATAAAAGATCAAGAAAACATTCTAAAAAAATTAGAACAAGTTGTAACTAATATCGAACAAAAAGAAATAGAAATTACTAAAATAAAAAAACAAACAACGACATTTCTACCCCATCTTAAATTATTATATCTTTCACTACTACTCACTAAACCATTTCAAAATCCCATGGCTAATCTTGCATTTAAAGCAATTGTCCTAAGAGAACTATTTCATCCACAAAAAAAATATCAAGTCCAAAAAATAAAAAAAATAAAATATACTGCTAAAGATTATCGTAATGAAATAATAGAAAGTATAACAAGTCTAGATAATTTAGTAAATATAATCGATTCATCATTATCTAATATAAAGGAATTCAAAGAAGAATTTAATGAAAAATATGCAAAGTATTCACCATATTTAAAAGAATACAAAGATTATCTAATAACAATAGAAGAATTAGAAGAAAACCTAATACATAATAAAAATAAAATACTACTTTTAAATAATGATTTTATAAATAAGCAAAAGAAAAATGAAGAAACTCTATCCAAAGTAAAAAAAATTTCTTAAATTTCATATTTTAAGTTTAAATTTCCATCAATATATCTATTGAATTTAAAAAAATAATATGCTATACTATAAATACAATAGGAGGCATAGATACTATGAAATTTACTTTATTAAATGAAAATTTACAATTCAAAGAAGGAGATCCTATCGCTGTCTTTAAAATAAATGGTAATGATCAAGAATATATCATCTATTCAGTAGAAGATTATGAAAAAAATGAAAGTAAAATTCTTATTTCCTACCTCATTAGAGACAAAGATGGCATAGATCATATTAGGACAATTGAAGATTTAGAAGAAAGAAAAAAAGTTATTAATATCTTTAAAGATATTATTCAAGGAGGTCAAAATCATGAATAATGAATTTACATTAACTGATGAAAATAGTAAAACAAGAAGTGCCACTCCTCTTTTAAAAATATCTTTAAATAATCAAGAATATCTAGTTTATAGAATAAGAAGAGATGACAATAGTGATAATCTTTTTGTATCACAAATTAATAGTAACAATAATAACATAGTAACATTAAAAGTCCAAATTGATAAAGATAGCAAAGATCAAATCAACAATATTATTAAAGATATTCTGGAAGAAATTTTAGTAACAGGTAAAATAAATTCTGAAAAATTACCAGCCGATTTCACAATTAGTTCTTTTTCAGGACAAGTAGAGGCATCAAAATTTACCATAACTGAATCATATTTATTTACAAGTAGTAAAGATAATATTAGTAAATTATCTCAAGCAACAAATAAATTTACTGAAGAGCAACAAAAACAAAAAGAAGAAAATATTCCCAAGTTAGACATTAGCAAAGAAAGCAATTTACAACAAGCTTTAGAAACAACACTATTTCCTGAAGAAATTCATCCAAGTGCAACTAGTAAAGCACCCATAGATTTTCCAACTTCTGCACCAGGACCTGCTCCTGTTAATCCATCTCCAATTATCTTTGAGCCTCAAGAAATCAAATTTACTCCATCCAATTCTCAAGTAACGAATAACACCTCCAATACTGGACAACAAAATTCCAAAGAAACATCAGAGCAAACTAATAAATCCGTTGGTATAACATTTATTGATCGAACATTTAATCCTGATCCTAATGCCTGTGATCGCATAAATGAAAAAGACAGCACAGTATTAGCAACCACATCACAAAATGTAAGAGCATTTAGAAATAACATCCAACAATTAAGTGGTCAACACACTAGTGAAGAAATAAGCCAAAGTTTAGGACATAGTCGAACTCTAAAACCTCAGAAAAAAGGCTTACCTTTCCCTACATCAACCGCTGGTTACATAACCACTGCCGCAATAGTAATAGTGGGCTTAATCGGTGTTGCCACTGCCTCATTCTTCATAACCCTATCCATATTACAAAAATAAGACGAGAGAAATTAACTCATCGTCTTTTTTTCTTCAATCCTTTTAGAATATACACATCCACAATAATTTTGTCTATATAAATTATAAATCTTAGATAGCTCTATCGATTTCTTATAACCATCTCTTTTTTTAAAATCTCCATATAACCACTTAATACCATAATCATTGGCTAACTTCTCCCCTATTTCATTAATAAGTGTTGCATTCTTATAAGGACTAACCGTAAGTGTTGTTCCAAAAAAATCAAATCCCATCTTCTTTCCTATAGAAGCACTCTTCTTTAATCTAAGCATAAAACATTTAGTACACCTTTTTCCTCTTTCCGGTTCATCCTCGAGTCCCTTTATTACTTCCTCATATTTATCATTATCATAATCACAATCCAAAAATTTAACTTCATCATTAGTCATTTCTTTAAGTAATCTCTTCTGTTCTTCTTTTCTCTTAACATATTCATCATAAGGAAAAATATTAGGATTATAATATAAAATAGTAATATCAAAGTAGTCTCTTAAATAACTAATAACATAACTACTACAAGGACCACAACAACTATGAAGAAGTAATTTAGGTCTCTTATCCAAATTATCAATAATTTCTTTTAGTTTATTATCATAGTTTTCTTTCATTCTAACCACCTTTCCTTAAGTACATGCCATTAATATATCACAAAAAAGTAATAATTACAAACATTCTTTGTCATAATAAGTCAAAAAATACATAAAATTAAATAGTAAAAAGTCTTTATTTTTCCTTAATTTTATGTTAAGCTTATATTACAAAGGAGCATCAAAATGAATAAAAAAAATAAACGTGAAGTACCCATAAAAAATTATATCAAATTAGGCATAATATTACTAATTTCCATTTTAATCCTATTTTACTTATATTTATGGTATAAAACATATGAAGAAAATCGTCTAAATACCCCTATTATGGATGAATATTTATCAATAATAAATTTAAACGAATTAGATGATTATCTTATAGAAAATAAAAATGCAACAATCTATTTATCCAAATTAAATGATACCCAAATACGTCATTTTGAAAAAAATTTCAAAACAATTATCCAAGATAATGGCTTAAAAAACAAAATACTATATTTAGATTTAACTAAAGAAATAACTAATGAACCAATTACCATTACCGATAACTATAGTATTGAAGATGAAGATCTTCCTCTAATAATTACAATTGAGGATAGCCAAGTAAAAAAAGTTTATAATATAAAGGATAATAATTATGATGAAAATAATTTAGAAAACTTTTTAAGTCAAATAGGACTCTTAGATAAATAATAATGAAAAAAAAGATTTTTTTGAATTTTCGTTTGTATTTTTCTTTATATTAATATTTAATTTAACATGTTTAAATTTTAACCTTGATGAAATATGAAGCTTTGGCTTTTCATATAATGTTTCACAAGGATTAATACCATATAAAGATTTTAATATGATAATTTTCCCTTTTTATCCCCTTTTTAATGGATTAATAATGTTTCTATTTGGTGCCAATTATCTTGTTTTTGAAATAACAAATGCAATAATATGCACTACTATTTTCTATTACATCAAAAAATTATGCCCCCAAAATTATTTTATATTATTAATTCTTCTTTTACCAATATCTTATGGTAATTACTCGTTAATATGCATACTTTTAATTTTAATAATAATAGTATTAGAACAACAAAAACAAAAAAATAACATATTAATAGGTCTACTAATTGGTATAATATTTATAACAAAGCAAAATATAGGAATAATATTAATTTTACCAACATTCCTAATTTATTACAAAGAACCAAAAGTAATTATAAAAAGAATAATTTCCTTTTTAATTCCATTAACCATAACAATAATATACTTATTATTAACAAACAGTATATTTGAATTCATTAATTATACAATTTTAGGTCTTTTTAATTTCAATGCCAAAAATTCCGCATTAAATATTTATACAATAATAACTATAATAATAACATTATATATAATATATTGCTATTTTTATAAAAAAGATAAAAAAAGTAAATAAATATATTCAAGATATACCTTCTACTACACAATTATTTATATTGGACGTTAATGCTTATTTATATAAAATAGAAAATAATATTGATATAAATAAATATGACCTAATCAATAATGGAAATATGGGTTATAATGGAGAAAAGACATATGAAAAAGAAATAGAACAAATATGTAACAAAAAAGATTGTATTATACTAATAAACAATTATATGAATTTCACAAAAAGAGATCAAACAAGTAAATATTTATTAAATTATGTTATAAACAATTATCAATTTACGGAAAAAGTTGGTAATCTATATGCATACAAAAACAAAGAAAAGAGGAAGTAAAAATGATAAACATAGTACTATATGAACCAGAAATACCAGGTAATACAGGAAATATAATGCGTACATGTGCAGGAACTAATACCAAATTACATTTAATTGAACCACTAGGTTTCAAATTAGATTCATCTCATATTAAAAGAAGTGGAGTTAATTATATTGATAAAGTAGATTACCAAGTCTACCACAATTGGGAAGATTTTTTAAGTAAAAACCAAGGTGAATTTTATTTTCTAACCCGATATGGTAAGAAACCTCATACAAGTTTTGATTACAGTAATAAAAATAGCAATATCTATTTAGTATTTGGCAAAGAAAGTACAGGTATACCCAAAGAAATATTAAAACAACACCTTGATCGTTGTTTAAGAATACCAACAAATGCCAATGTAAGAAGTTTAAACCTATCCAATTGTGTAGCAATTGTCCTATTTGAAGTATTAAGGCAGCAAGATTATCCCAATCTATCAAGAACTGAACCCCATAAAGGTGCCGATTATCTAGAAAAATAAAAGTAATGACTAATCAATAAAGCCATTACTTTTTAATTTATCAACAATTTTACTAGTACTAACATCCCCCACCAGTCTATTAGAAGTAGTAGTTTCCTTTCCTTCTTTCAAAAATACCGTCGTTGGTGTTGTATCATTAAAGTTAAGAATCTTTTCAAATTCATCTTGCTCTTCTTCACTATATTTATCAATATCAATAAAATAAAGATCGATACCATTTTCCTGAGCAACTTCTTCTAATTTAGGTTTATAAGTAGCACAATGTGAACAAGTAGTCCTACTAATACATAGAACAAAACTTTCCTCATTATCTATCATTGAAGAAAACTCATCATAAGTAAGTTCAACTAAATTACCTTTATTAACCGCTTTATTAACAATTAAAAAAGCCACTAATAAAACTAAAACAACTATGGCAATCAACCATATAAGATTGCTATTTTTTTTCAATTATAATCACCTCTTTATACAATTTTATCATTTTTTTCTAAAAAAGACAAAAAAAACTTTCTTTTTCATGAAAAAAATGATAAAATTAAAATGACAATAGTAGAGGAGGTGTTATATGTCATGTAAAAGAATTTTTCTAATTCTTACCTTTTTTGCTGCAAGTACTATAAATATAAATAATGTTAAAGCGGATTCCTGCGTAACAGATGCCATGCAACAAGAAGCTGACCAATTACAAATCTACTCTACTTTCAATGAATCAACTAAAACATATGATGTAACAGTTGAAGGATTAACATCTGGTAATATATTTGTATATTTAACCGATGGTAACAGCGAATATCAATTTATAAAGCGACCAGATTGGTTAGATGATGAATTAACCGAAGAAGCTCGTAACACCCTAGAAACTGTTGATGAAAATGATAATGTAATTCAAACAATCTATTATGAAGATAACAAAGCAATAATAAAAAATATAACTTCAGAAAAATATACTGCCGTTGTAAGACCATCAACTAGTACAGGCTGTGCGGAAACAATCAGATCTGAAAAAATGTCCTTAGAAAGTTATAATGTTTACGCTGATGATCCAAGATGCGCAAATATTGATATTGAAGAATTTCCTATGTGTGACCCATGGTATGATGGATCAATAACAGAAGATAGTTTCACTAATAATTATAACAAATATCAACAACAATTAGAGGAAGAAAACCAAGAACCAGAAGAAGAAATTGTTGAAGAAGAAAAAAAAGATGTTGGTGATCAAATATTTGAATTTTTATCAAAATATTATATCCATATCATCGTAGGTATAGTCATTATTGTTATTGTTGGAACAATAATTCAAGCTTTAATAAAAAGACGTAAGAAACCAGGTGATGTGCTATGATAAAACTGATTTCAAAAGTACTTTGTTTAATTTTAATATTCAATTTAATAGTACCTATCAATGTTCAAGCTGAAACACTAGACAACGTCGAATTAGCGGGTGAAAGCATTACAGCCGATGGTAGTGTCGTTACAGGAAATAATATAACAACTACTTATACCAAAACAATAACAGAAACAAAACCAATCTATAGAAGAATACGTGTTGCAAGAGATGAATCAGAAGATAGTGGCGGCTGTTCAGGAAGCTCGACCTATGATTATATAGAGTATACAGCATATGTTACACAAAACGGTAAAGTAACATACATAATGCCAGGTCATACCATTACTGCAGGAATGAGTTTCCCTCTAGAAGTATATTATGAAGCTGATATATCATATACCATTGATATAACTAGTGTTCCAAGATTTCAATATGGATATAAAAGCTGTAGAAGAAAATGTAGTGGTACCGGCGAAAATAGATCATGTCATACAACTTGTTCATGCAAAAAAGCATCAACCTATGCTGTAGAATATGCATCATATCATGCAATTCCCAATTATGGTAATAGTTCCAAGAACTTTTATGGATTAAATACCGAATATACAGATGGTAGCTTTACACCATTATTACCAGACATTTGGTATGGAGATACAAGTTCAGAAACAGCACGCCAATTAGCGGAAGTAGATATGCAATCATATTTATCTGAAATAAATAATAATATAAATACCAGTATCAAAAACAATATCAAAATATCTTATCCTGATAGTAATACAACAGATAGCAATTATCAAGTACAAGGAAATCAAATAAGATATACATCATGGAAAAAATGTGAAGAATTAATATATACCCAAACAGATGGCTCAGAAGCATATTATACAAACAGACAAACAAGTGAAAGCTATTTCGATAGATCAACATGGATGTATAGATGGAAAAGAGATTTAGGCTGGAAAGAAGGAAGAAAAGCATATACCAATTGCACTTTCTACTTAAATAATTCATATATAAATAGAACCGATGGAAATGTAATATATTCATCAAATACAGATTACAGTAGTAATAACAATTACTTATCCACTGGACTAGAAATATTTACACCATTAGATATGAAAACTGGTGTATTTCCCGTAAATATTCAAATCAATAATTTAGGATTGCTAAGTGTTTTTAATTCTAGTAAGTGGGATATAAACGATACAATAAACATAAACGTTGTTCAAAAATACTATAACGAAATATCGAACAATGGTGGAGCCTCAACAAGTTATGATGGTTACAGTTTCTATTACCGTCCAATTGCCCTTTCAACAAAAAATGGTGGAGTTTATTCATTAGATCCATTCCCAACAAATAATTATATTCCAGCCAACTTCATTAAATGGCTATATATAAATGGGGAAATTGGCGATGGTTCATCATCTTCTGCCGGATTATCAAATAGAAATAATCAATATCAAAAAAATTGGCAAAGACTTACTCAAGATTATCTAAATGGTAAAATGAGTTCAAGCACGGCAGAATATTATGTAGATCTAACAAGAACACTTATGAGTAGTATTCAAGAAAATTACAGTGACGTTTCATATCTAAATAATTCACTACGATCTAATGGGTATAGCGAATTTGTAGAAAGATATAGAAATTACATAAATAGAAACGATGAACCTTCAAACTTAGGTGAAGTCAAAACAGAAGATTGGCAGGTGTTATTAAGGAAATGAAATATGCATTTGTAAGTGCAGGAATAATTGCATTTGGACTTATAGGTTTAACACTGCTTTTCCTCTTTGGAGCTTTAACAGTAAATAACGAACAAGACTATTATAATTTAAAAGAAGTCACCGAAGCTGCTATGGTAGAATCAATAGATATAGCATATTACCGAGATACAGGCGAATTAAAAATGTCACAAGAAAAATTTGTTGAAAATTTCACAAGACGTTTTTCAGCTTCTACTGCTGCAGGCGTATCAAATTATGATATAGTTTTTGAAGATATAGTAGAAAGACCACCTAAAGTAAGCGTTTTAATAGTAACAAGTACAGGTGAATATACAGTATATGGAGATACACAAAGTTTTGATATAGCAAATAAAATTGATGCTATTCTAGCATATAGTCCCAACGAAGAATCAAATAGCTTAGGTACAAGTAGTACAGATAGTAAAAAATGGGTAAAAAAAGAAATGAAAGTAAAAATGTATACATTCCCACATATAAGTGATCAAACTCCAGGAACATATCGCCGTATAACAATTACTAACTATATAAAAGATTTTATACCTGATGAATTAGATGAATGTACAAGATCAGATATAAGAAATGTTAAGTTCAATCGTGTCGAAAATGTATCTACAATGAAAACCCAAGCAGAGATGGAACATTACAGTTTAATAAGTAGAGATACATATGAATACGATTGGGATTCATTAACAGATACTAGTAATAAAGTCGCCTACATTCAATACCAAGCCGAAAAAATAGAAATAGGGCCTGAAGACTTTACATATTATCATGATAATAATAATAGAAATGATGATAGTGATGACATATTCAATTGTAGTGTAAGTAATGACCCATCAGAAAACGTTATCGAATGGACAGCATTAGTAGATTGTGGAAAAAACATATTACCATATGCTGAAGGTGATGATGGATCAGATGGTAGACATTTATGTGGTGTAGCACTAACTTATGATATAGTATTCACATATGAACAATACGAATAATAAAAAGGAGGAAAAAAATGAATAATTTGTCAGCTTCAATCAAAAAATTCATGGGGAACAAAAATACAGTTACTATTCTTGGAGTAATAATATGTATCTTTGTATTATATTTTGGTTATAATTACAGAATCAATCAAAAGGTTCAATTAACTTCAATACCATATGCAAATACAACAATTCAACCACGAACATTGATAACGCAAGATATGGTATCATATATGGAAGTACCAACATCATTCTTAATTGGTGATTATTACACAACTGTAGATAACATCGTAGGAAAATATTCTAACTATAACACAGTAATCGCTTCAGGTAGTATTTTCTATAAAGAATTACTAACAGATTCACAATATTTACCAGATGCTGCATTCCAAGATGTACCAGAAGGATATACCGTTATTAACTATGCCGTAAATATGGCAACAACATATGCTAATTCCATGTATCCAGGAAATAAAATCAATATTTACTATAAATCATTAAATGATGATGGTAAAGTAATGTTTGGTAAATTCATTGAAAATATTGAAATATTAGATGTCAAAGATTCATCAGGACAACACGTATTTGAAAATTCAGAAGAAGCAAGAACACCAGCTTATATGTTATTTGCAGTTCCTGAAAATACCCATTTATTATTAAGAAAAGCACTATATTTAAGTGATTATGATGTAGAACTAATATTAGTACCAAACACAGAAGAATTAAGCGATGATGAAAGTGTTTATGTAACAAGTGAAGAAATTCTAGATTTCATTGAGGATCATACTCAAACTGTCGACGTAACGCAATTACCAAATTTAGATGACATAGAAAATACAGACAATAATAGTACAAGTACTAATAGTAATGATAATGAAGAAACAGAAAATACAAACAACCAGTAAAAAGGGGTGATAAAATGGAAGAAACTTTTCAACAAGTTGACTTTGGCCCACTTATGCCATATCTACAAGATGATAACATAACCGATATATCCTACAGTAATGGTGGACAAGTGTGGCTAAAGACACTTGATAAAGGTGTCTATCGTATCGAAAATCCTGCGGTTGATAATGCCCTAATGGAAAAAATAGCCTTTCAATGTGCCAATTCCATGGGAAAAACATTTAATATGGCTAATCCATTCCTCGATGCCGAAAGTGCTGAACTACGTATGAATTTCGTACATGATTCCATAGCACGTAATGGAATCGCGGTATTAATCCGTAAAACACCAGCTAAGATAAGACTACAAAAAGAAAAAATTATCGCCGAAGATTATATTAGATTAGATATTCATGACTTCCTATTACAATGTGTAACAGGACACTGTAATATCTTAGTAAGTGGTGAAACAGGTTCAGGTAAAACCGAATTTGTTAAGTATCTAGCAGCTCATACCAAAGAAGACGAAAAAATAATAACTATCGAAGATACTCTAGAATTACACTTAGATCGTATCTTCCCTCATCGTGATATTGTTGCTATGAAAACAAATAATATAGCTTCATATTCCGATGTACTAGTAACATGTATGCGTCAAAATCCCCGTTGGATTCTACTATCCGAAGTTCGTAGTGCTGAAGCCGTCATGGCCGTAAGAAACTCAATATCATCAGGACATAATATCCTATCGACAATCCATGCCGACAAAGCCGCATCTATTCCTAATCGTCTATATAGCTTACTAGAATCAAATATCGATATGGAACAATTTCTAAGAAGTATCCATAGATATGTTCAATTAGGAGTTCATATCAAAGGTTATTATAGTACTAAATATCAACGTTTCCATCGTGAAGTTGCCGAAGTAACAGAATTTTATGTAACAGAAGATAACAAACCAGAATCAAAAGTAATATATAAGAAAACACCAGATGGCCATGTAACTATACATAACCCATCTAAGTATCTTTTAGATTATCTTGAAAGTCAAGGCGTTATCATGCAACCAGATATTCTTGTTAAAGAAGAATTTCATGAACCAACTCAAGAAAATACAACCCCAATTAATAACCAAACACCAACGACACCTAATGTAACCCCTAATACCCAAAACGTAATTAATAATTATCAACAGCCCCCAACAATGAATCAAACAACATATGCCACAAACACTGTTGTTACCCCAAACACCATGCCTAACCCAAACAATGCCGTTTAAGAAAGTAGGTGACAAACTTGGAAATAATTATTATAGGTATAATTATTGTCTTCATCGTTCTATATCGAAGTAGTAAAGGTACTGGCGTATATAAATTCATTAATGAAAAAGCCGGTGAAGCCTATGAAAAATACGCACCATATTCCTATAAAGAAATGCGTAAAAAAATAAAAGAATTAGGCTTAGAATATACACCAAGACAATATGTCATGCAAGTAGCAATATTCGCTGGAGCTGCTGCCGTTATAGGATATATGTACTTTTATAATATCATTGTCGTAATAGTATATATGATAGTGGCCGTATCCGTAATACCATACATAACTTACTTAAGATGTAAAAGACAATATAGCGAATTCATCTTTGAACAAATACAAGTATACTGTACCAACACCATAATGGAATTTGCTACCACTAATGCTTTTATCAAATCACTAGAAGGAGTCGCAGAATCAGGAGTACTAGAAGAACCAGTACTATCTGATGTAAAAACAATGATCGCCCTATCTTATGAAAAAGGTGATGTCTACGATTCAATAAAATATATGGATACTAAATATCCCTATTATATGGTAAAAAATATGCACCAACTATTCTTACAAGTAACTAAAGAAGGTGCTAAGGATACAGCTGAAACATTTGAAAACATGTTAAGTGATATCGATATGCTTGTCGAAGGTGTATATCGTGACCGTTCTGATCGTGCTGCCTTCCATAAACAATTCCTAACATATGGTATAGTATTATATGGATTTATCATGCTGATTCAATTATTAATAGGTTCAGAATCATATATAGCTATGTTAGATAATATCTTCGTTCAAATAATAATGCATGCAGTAGTATTAATAAATAGTCTTTTCTTACTAAGTGGTGAAAAATATTATAATGAGAATGTAGGTGTTGAATAATGATAGAAATATTTATAATTGGAGCAATAATAATATTCTTATTAATATACACTAATAAAATAAATACAAGTAAATTTGTTGGTGAAAATGGTCATTATTTTGACTTACTAAAAGAAAAAGACTATGAATTTCTCTTAAGAGCCAAATATGGTGAAAGAGTAATAGACCCAGAAGCGGTCTTCATGAAAAGAGTAAGAAATGGCTTAATTGTCATGGCAGCATTAATATTTATCTTCATAACAGATTTAAGTTTTTTAAATATAATGGCTGCCGTAATTGTAGGCTTTGTTGTATTTAAAGCCCCATATAACGATTTAAAGACGTATTACAAAAAGCATTTGAATGAAATAGATGCATTATTGCCATACTATTTAAAAGGATTAGAAGTACTTGTACATCACTATACAGTACCTGTCGCTTTGGCCAAGTCCATCGAAGATGCTCCAGAAGTATTCAAACCAGGTTTAAAAGAACTTGTAGCCAAAATAGAAGCAGGTGATTCAAGTATCAATCCATATATGGAATTCGCTCAAGAATATCCTGTCAGAGATTCAATGCGTATGATGCGTTTACTATATCGTTTAGGTTTAGGAGAACAAGAGAAAAAACATACACAGTTATTATCCTTCTCTAAAACCGTATCTGCTCTACAAACCAAAGCTCGTGAACAAAAATATCAAGCACGTTTACGGAAAATGGAAAATAAAACTATGACTATGTTAGTTTGTACTGGTGGAGGAGCATTAGTATTATTATTGATTTCAATATTTATGATGTTGGGTAATTCAATGTAATAAATATTTGAAATATATAAAAAAGAATAAAAAGAGATATTTTTCTTTGGAAAGGAGGTAGAGATAAGTGAAAGAAGCAACAGGTGAAGTTTCAATGACAATGATTACAATCGTTGCCGTAGCCGTAATCGGAGGAATATTAGCACTAATGTGGAATCCTATCCAAAATTGGATTACTTCAGCATTTGGAGGAGCTGCAACAGAAACTGGTGATGGTAGATATGAACCACCAGAATTCCAAGTACCAGAACAATAATTGATGGTAATGATAGAAAATTACCAAGAACATGTAGGTAAAATTAATACTTGTCATGTAATTAAAAAAAGTAGGTGATTAAAAATGAGAGATGCCTTTGGTGGAGCATTTATGATACATTTATTATTAATATTTTTAACTCTATATATATCATTCATGGCAATAGCGCTAAGTTATGCTAAAGCCTTTCGTGTTAAAAATGAAATAATAAATTATATAGAACAATATGAAGGATATAATGATCGTTCAAAGGAGTTAATTGATGAATACTTAGTGGAATCATCTTACTATGTTGAAGTAATTAACACTAGTCAAGGAGATTTTACTAACTACGTTAATAACCCAAGTCAATTATCATCAGGTGCAACCTATTGTGGTAATCGAGGATACTGTATAACTGAACAAAGTCAAGGTAATCGAGGAACATATTATGTTGTTGAAACATATATGCAAATCAAATTCCCATTCTTTAATCTAAACTTCACAGTACCAATCAAAGGTGAGACAAGGATAATCACCGCTAATAGTTAAGGAGAAAGATTTATGAATGTAATTGTAGCTAATAAAAATAAAAATTTATTAGATAGTCTCGAAATCGATGTAATAAAAAGATTAGATGGAGAATTTACAGTTGATGAAATCATAAAAACTTTCTCCAATTTCTTTTATAACAAGATGTTTTTAGACATCACAGCCATAAAAGACTATCAAAATGTAAATAACATCCAAAAATTAGCCATGAATATGAATATGGATAAAGTAATTATCCTTTTAGATGACAATCCAGAGACGAGCTCTTCATCATATTTATCGAAGCTAATAAGTGTTGGTATATATAATTTTACAAGAAACCGTGAAGGATTAATGTATCTTTATAATCATACCAACACTTATCGCGATGTTGCTCATATACATCAATTACAAAACATAACAACTCAAATTAATGAACGAGTTATCGAAAAACAAAGATATATTTTAGGAATTAAAAATGTTACCACCAATGCTGGAGCAACAACCCTAATATATATGTTAAAAAAAGAACTATCAAATCACTATGATGTTTTAGCCATTGAAGTAGATCGAAATGATTTTATGTACTTCAAAGATAAAGATATGATTTCTGTCCGTTCAAATGAATTAGGAAACACAATCATGCAATATCAAGACAAAGATATCATTTTAGTCGATTTAAACGAAAGCGATGAAGAAAATGTTTGTAATGATGTCCTATATCTAATTGAACCATCAACAATAAAACTAAATCGTATGATACTAATTGATAGACATATTTTTAATAGATTAAATGGCAAAAAAATAATTCTAAATAAAAGCCTATTAGATAAAGATGATGTCAATCAATTTGAAAGAGAGTCAAGTTATAAAATCTATTATAATATTCCTCCACTAGATGACAAAAAAGATAATTCCAACATATTACTACCATTTTTAAATAAACTAGGTTTTGTCAAAAAAGTAGAAACATACGAAGAACAACTACCAAATAAAAAATTTAGTTTATTCAAATTTTAAGAAAATGTAAAATATAGTAAAATCGTTGACAAAAACTAAAAAATATTATATATTTAATTATATAAAAGGAGGAATAATATGTACATATTAGATATTTGTAGTGATTTAGCTCCCGTCATTAAATTAGTAAAAAACGGATTAATTCCTATTTTACAAATTGGTATTCCAATTGTTTTAATCGTTTTTGGTATGATTGATTTAGGTAAAGCCGTTATAGCTAGTGACGATAAAAAGATTAAAGAAGCTCAAGGAATGCTAATTAAAAGAGCTATCTATGCTGTAGCCATCTTTTTCATAGTAACCATTGTTACATTAGTATTTAACTTATTCGTTTCATCAGGAGCAAGTGAAGATATTGAAGGAAATGTAACATCATGGCGCACATGTTGGGATAAATACTAAGATATAAGAAATTATATCTTTTTTTTTATTTATTATTTGTTATTAAGCGAAATTATGATATAATATGATTATATTGAGAAATTCTCTCTATCCAGTTAAGAGGTGTCGTCATATGAATAAAAAGATATTAAAAAGAATTATACTAACCCTAATGCCCATTATGGTATTTTGTATTGGAGTAAATAATGCAAGTGCGGATAGTTATAAAATAGAATATAAATATATAAAAAATCTTTCACAAAGTGATTTATATTATTTAGTTAATCAATTAAGAGGTTCTAGCAGTACTGGAAGTAGTATGGATGTACAATCATACATTGACGGCATGAAAAGTGGTACTTTAGATTCATTTCCAGTAGAAGGAGATATAGCAAAATATGATGCAAAAATGTGTACATCCACAAAAAAATGTTCAGACTATTTAAGAGATGATTATTGTTCATGTTATAAAACAAGAAATAGCAGTCGAAACAACTGTGGTGAATTAAGTACTGAATATACAGCTTTATGTGCATTTTATGTCGATGGTAAACAAAATTCAGAATATAGTCCTACTAATAATAAAAAATCATGTAGTTATAGCTTCCAATCAATAAATAATATACAAGTAGAAGACAATGTCATAAGTGATTGGGATATTGGAGATAAAAAATATGTATTTTTTATCAATGTAACATCGAATGATAAAGTAGAATATTTTGTTGATAGTGATGGAGATGGTAATGCCGATGTAGGATTAACAATTGCAGATAGTTGTTTCAAAACTAGTGATGGTGAACATCAAGTATGTTTTATGAATGGAAATAAAGGACAGTCTAGCTTTGAAAATGAATTTAAAAATGCTGATGGATGTCCTGAAATAGCTTTAGCCCTAGTAGATAAAACAGCAGGAACTTATGAATGGGAAGCCATAATAGGAACAGATGTTGATATAAATAACTGGGGATATCAAATTACCAATACAGGTACTCGTAATAGTATAACGGATACAGGTGAATTTAATATTATTGATCGAAATGAAGTAAATGGCTTTTATTATGATCCACAGACATTTAATAGTTGTGAAGATTTATTAGGACCAACATTAACAGCAAAATTACAATATTACTTAAATATCATAAGAATATTAATACCTATAGTGTTAATAGCACTAGGTATGTTAGATTTTAGCAAAGCTGTATTAGCTCAAGATGAAAACAAAATGAAAGAATCACAAAAAAAATTCATAAGAAGATTACTTATAGCAGTAGCAATTTTCTTTGTACCAACATTGTTAAATATTATAATTAATATAATAAATGCAGCATGGGGGAACGTTGTATCAACAAGTTGTACTTTATAATGAAAGGAGGGATTAATTTATGTATATACTAGATATACCATTTATAAGTGATATAGGTGCAGCACTTCATGGGGCTTTAAGAGCATTCCTAATGAGCCTTAATAGTTCAGTATATGGATTAATAGCAACCCTATATGAACTATTTATAAAAATAGCAACATGGGATATCTTAGAAAACAGTGATATAGTTGAAGGAATAGCTCAAAGAGTAGGATTAATATTAGCCCTATTTATGGTATTTAAACTAAGCTTTTCATTGATACAAGCCTTAATTAATCCCGACGATAATGCCATGAAAGGCACAACTAGATTAATAACAAGAGTAATCGTTGTTTTAGTATTGTTTGCAACTGTAAATATCATTTTTGATGAAGCGAAAGAATTACAGCGCATAGTAATTACTGAAGACAATGTAATATATAAAATAATTTTAGGACAAAACAGTACCAATCAAGAGCAGGATTTAGCTAATTTTGGTAATAATCTAGCAACAGATACTTTTTTTGCATTCTATACTGACGAATTATATCCAAGGCTAGATAGCGAAGCAATGTCAGAAAATATTATTGGACAATGTAATAGTCCTGAAGAATGTTACGATGTCATTAAAACAGAAAATTATCAAGATCTAACTTTTGACAAAGCATCAGATATGGTTAATGCAACTGTAGATGACGAATTTATTATTGAATTTGATGGATGGACAGCTATTGCTGTAGGAATATTTATGCTATATATAATGATAAGCTATTGTTTATCAGTAGGAGTAAGAACCGTTCAATTAGCCTTTTTACAGATAATTGCCCCACTACCAATATTATCGTATCTATCTCCTAAAGATGAGACAGCTTTTAATAAATGGGTAAAAATGTGTATAACAACTTATGTTGACGTCTTCTTAAGATTAGCAATTATTTTCTTTGCCGTATTTTTAATTCAAAATATATCTGAAGTAATAGATGAAACCGGTTTTGGAATGAAAATTGTCTTAATATTAAGTGTATTAATGTTTGCTAAACAAGCACCAAAATTATTAGGAGAATTATTCCCTAAATCATTAGGCTCAATTGGTTTTGGCTTAGGAGTAGGAGCAAAATTGAAAGAAATGGCTGGTTTTGGATTAGTTACTGGTGCTATTGGTGCAGCAGGAGCAGCAACTTTAGGAGCAGCAGGAGCTGCTGTTGGTAACGCCGTTTATGGATATAAAAATGGAAGGGGCGTTGGTCAAACAATAAGAAGTATGTTAACAGGATCAATAAGTGGTGGACTACGTGGAGCTAAGGCAGGATTCAAAAATGGAGTTAAAGGAGGACCACTAGGAGTTGGTAAAGCAGGTATGAGTGGCATCCAAGGTGCAAGTTTAGCGCGTAATCAACGTGATAAAACCTACGGTATAAAATATGGTTGGGGAGATAAATTAAAAGACCAATTTGCTATGACAACAGGACAACGACAAAAATTCGGTGCTAGAGGAGTAATTGGTGGAGAAATGAAAGAGATTGAAAACAACATGGCCAATAGACAAAGTGCTATTGAATCAGGTTTACAACAAATGCGTGACTTAATGAATACTCATGAAACACTTAAATCAGCCTTTTCATTTAATGTCGGAACAGGTAATTTTGAAAGAAGTAGTAATATTGCCAATTACAATGACTATTTAACTAAAGCATTAAGTAGTAAGGGTACAACAATAACACAATTACAAACTGATGCAATGTATCGTTCACAAGTAACAGGAAATCCTGATGTAATTGAATACAATAATATGTTAAATGCTCTTGGTATAGCTAATGAAGATGAATTTAATGGATTTGAAAATAATATTGCTAATGTTGGAGACTTAATGCAAGCACAAGCTGCCGATAAAAAGAGAAAAGGAGAACTTGAAGGTTCTATACCTAATAAAGATAAATAATAAAAAGGAGTGTGATACTTAATGAATGGATTTTTAGTACCTGCTAATGCTAAAAAGGGAACATTAATATTAAATATCTTTCGTCCATTTGATTTAATATTATTTGGAACAGGAGTAGTAATATCCCTAGTAATGCTAGCCTTAGTACCCACAAATAATACTATGCTAGTTATACTAAGTTGCCTACCAGCGGCCATCACAGGCTTTTTGGTAGTACCTATTCCCAATTATCACAATGTACTAGTAGCAATACAGAGTATAATTAATTTCTATTCCGAAAGAAGAAAATACGTATGGAAAGGTTGGTGTTTCTATGAACAATTCGCAAACGAAGACAAAAAACGTAAATCCTAATTCAAAATATACCGAAAATTGGATTCCCGTAAAAGCAATATCCAATGGTACTATTGTCTTAGATAATAATATGAAAGTAACTGGTGTAAAAATAAGACCAAGAAACATTTTTATTCTAGATCAAGCAACTCAAGATTCAATAATAATTGCCCTTAAAAATTTTTACAATAGTATTGATTTTGAATTTTGGCTAATATCTGCTGATAGACCTGTCGATATATCAGGATACTTAGCAAGATTACAATTACTATATAATCAAGCTCAAAGTCCCGTTATTCGCAAAATGATTATTCAAGATATTAATAAAGCCAATATGTTTATGGATAATAATGTAACAGATACCGAATACTATATACTTTTTAGAGAAAAAAATCCCGATATGATTCAAAAAAATTTAAGAACACTAATAACAGGTTTAGCCAACAGTGGTCTTGATTCAGCACAAACATCCAATCAAGATTTAAGAGTAATATTAGATAACTTCTTAAATGGTGGTATGACTACAGAGTTTGGGACGGTGATTTCCTAATGAATTTCAAATCTCAAATTGCCCCAAAAGGCTTACAATTCAACGCTTCTGATTTTGTTATCAGTGACAAATATGCCACTATTCTAACAGCAATATCATATCCAAGATTCATAAGTCCGGGTTATTTAGCCAATATAACAAACATGTCTGGTGTCAAATTAGTAATTAAACATATTCCATTACCTTTTAGCGTTCTTGCTAAAATGTTAAATAAAGAAATTGCTGATTTAAAAGCAAGATATCAAGATGAAAGAGATAGAACTATCCAAGAAAGAATCCGTCAAGATGTCGAATCATTAGAATATTTCATTCAACAATTTACAGCATCTCAATCAAAAACTTTTGATTTTCAATTACATATCATGATTACTGCAGATACTAAAGAAGAATTAGAAATGAAAAAAGTAAATTTAAAAAACTATCTAGATGCCATGGAATTAAGAGCAATTCCCTTACGTTTTGAACAAGAAAAAGTCTTAAAATCAATTTTACCAATTTTTCCTAATCAAAGTATTGAAATGCGTATTGGTACTCCTATGCCATCACCAACCATGGCGGCAATGTACCCATTTATCTTTGATAGTATAAAAGATGAAGGATTATCTACCCTATTAGGTGTTGATTTTTCAGGTGGTGTTGTTCTATTCAATCAATTTTTATATCAAGTAAAAAAAGAAAACAATCGAAATAATGCCAATATGATAATCTTAGGTACATCAGGTTCCGGTAAATCAACCGCCGCTAAATTAATGCTAAGAAGTCATATTAGAAACGGTTATCAAATAGTGGCAGTCGACCCTGAAGGTGAAATAAGCGAAATGACAACGATGTATGGAGGAACAGTTGTTGATTTAGGTAAGGGTGGCGAGTTTGGTATGGTAAATCCTCTTGAAGTCGTAATCGATGCCGATGAAGAAGAAATAAAACAAGGATTAGGATATACCGTTTTAAATAAAACCATCCAAACATTAAAAGCTTTCATGAAATACTATTCACCAGACATAGAAGAAGACGTATTAAACTTATTTATCGAAGTAGTCCAAGATACATATAAACGTTTTGGTATCGATTTCAACACCGATTTTTCTAGATTTACATCCAAAGATTTTCCAATTTTCCAAGATGTATATGCAACTGTAAGCGGAAGACTAACATCAATGACAGAAAAGACTAGAGAAAGAGATGTTATGGAACGATTAGAATTAAAACTACGTCCCCTAATAAGAGAATTAAAATACTATTTCAATGGTCATACAACAATAAATCCCAATACTGACTTTATCGTTTTCAATATCAAAGAACTAATGAACTCTGATGCCAATATTCGTAATGCCCTATTATTTAACGTTTTAAAATATGCATGGGGCTTATGCCTTAATCCCAATGTTAATACAGTCCTATCTGTCGATGAAGCCCACGTATTATTAGGAGCTAAAAACGAATTAGGAGCAGAATTTTTAGCCCAAGTGCAACGTCGTGCAAGAAAATATAATACTGGAACTATAATAATTACTCAACAACCATCAGACTTTGTTGGTGAAGGAATTCTTATGCATGGAAAAGCAATCTTTGATAATGCATCATATTATTTAGTAATGGGACTTAAGAAACAAGCTGTAGAAGATTTAAGTCAATTAATAGACTTAAATGATAATGAAAAAGAAAGTATAAAAAGATACAGTCAAGGCGATGCTTTGTTTGTATGTGGAAATAGAAGAATGCAAATTAATGTAATTGTAACTGAAGAAGAATTAGAATCATTTGGTAGTGGAGGCGGACTATAGACGAGTTTTTGGTGGTGGTAACACATGAGATTTTTAAGAAAATTATTTAATACAAATCAAGCCAACGAAGAAGTAGAAGAAAAAAGCCAAGGTACAGGAGTAACTAATATAATAGGAAACATTGCCAAAGCCAAACTAATAAAAATAGCTATTATTGTAGTTCCTATTATCATTATCTTTTTTGGCTTCTTTTTAAGTTTTGTATCAGCAGTATATGTAATAGATCATGATAATGGAATATTTGGTATCACATGGCCTGGTGAAGAAAATGGAACATCTAGTGGTAGTCTAAGTGGTATTAGCGATAATACAGCATATTGGTGGCCAATAGGAGGCTCCGAAATTGAAAGAGAAAATGGCGTCCAATTTGCTACAGGTGATCCAACATCGACAATTATAACTTCTTCCTTTGGATATCAAGAATGGCGTGGTCGTGGTCATGCTGGTATTGATATAGGATCCAATGGAGCAGGACCAGGCGTCCATAACGTTATAGCAACTGTAAGTGGCACTATCTATTCTGTTACTACAGGCTGTGATGATAATGGTTATTATGGTAATAGTTGTGGAGGCGGTTATGGTAACCATGTCATAATGACAACAAGTGATGGCAACTATATTATATATGGCCATTTAGCCCAAAATAGTATTACTGTCCAAGAAGGCGATAGTGTAAGTCAAGGACAAGTCTTAGGTAAAATGGGTAATAGTGGCTCCTCAACTGGTACTCACCTTCACTTCCAAATTGATGTTGGTGGCTATGCCAATAGTTATGCCGTCGATCCAACAACATATGTATCTCCTGATAACCCACGACCAGTTATATCATCAAGTTCTAATTCACAATTCATAGAATTCTTACATAGCTGGGAAGGACACGGTCCCGTTCGTACCGATAGCAGTGGCAATATAACCCATTATATCGTTGCCGATGATGGCTATGGAACACTGACCGTTGGCTATGGATTAACACTAATATATGATGCAGATGCTTTTGCTCGTCATGGAGTTGATGTAAGCACCCTTTCATCCGGTAGTGCTATCGAAAAATCCATTGTCGATGCCGTCGAAGCCGAAGTAATCGAATCATGGCGTCAAACTACCGAATCATTCCTAGCCGAAAATAACATAACGTTAAAAGACTATCAAGTCGATGCCTTAGTAAGTCGTATATATAATGTAGGTAATATAAATAGTTTCCCATCTAATTATCGTACATATGGCGATACCCAAGCCCTATATGATAACTATATGAGTAAACCCGTAACCAGTAATGGCCAATATTCTCAAGGATTAGTTCGTCGAAGAGCGGCCGAATGGGAATTATTCCACAATGGCAATTACCAATTAAACTCATAACCTATAAGGAGGAAATATGTTAAAATTTAAAGAAAATAAGATAACCATAATTGTACTTCTTATTATATTAGCTATTATTGTAGCCATTTTCTACTTTTTCAACCAACAAGAAACCGAAAGAGTACAATCAACTGAATATTTAGAAATAGAAGCCTTGGAGGATTCATCAACTTTCTTCTCTATTTCCGAAAATATCAACAAAATATGCGAATATGTAAATAATAATAATCCCACCCAATTAGAAAATATCATAGATAAAGATTACCTAGAACAAAATAATCTAACAAGTTCAAATATTATTAACTATTTCCAAGAAGATTATCAAAACAATACTTTCAAATCACATGATACCTATGTCATAAGTAATAAAAACTTATATAAATATTATGTTCATGGCTACCTATACATTAATATGTTTGATGAACCAAGTACTATAACTAAAGAAAAATATTTCATACTAAATTTCGATATCAATAACCTATCATATAGTATAGAACCAATTACTAAAGAAACATATCAAGAAGCCTTAAAAGCAACAAAATTCACTTTTAAAGAAATAACTCCTAATGAAGACAATAAGTTTACACAATTAAATTTAAGTTCATACAATTTAGCAGTATTATATTTTAACGATTTCATCCAAAAAGTCATAAGTAATACAGAAGAAGCCTATCAAATATTAGATGAAACAACAATTGAAGAATACTTTCCTGAATACGAAGACTTTAAAGAATACATAGACAACCATCAAGAAGAAATATATAGTACTAGAGTAGAAAAATATTCCAAAAATAATAATAGTTATAGATATATCGATAATTATGGAATAAATTATATAATAAATGTTAGTCATGGCTTAAATTATAGTGTTAAAATAAGTTTAGAAGAAGAAAATAATGAAGAAAACTAAAAACATTAAAAAATGATTAACACAATAACTAGAATTTAATTGCTAGTTTTTTTTCTATGTGATATAATATAATTGCAATTATAACTAAGGAGGCAATATCAATGAAATTAAAATTCAGAGCGGATGCTAAAGATATAAGGATATTTGTATGTTTTGTAATTTTCTTATTATATATGTGTGCTATTGCAGTGTTAAATGCCCATTATTTAGCAACAGAAGGAAAAATATACGGAATAGTCCCATTTGAGGCTTTTACTCCCAAGTATATAGGTGCAACCCTAACAATTTTCTTATTAGCATTATTAGGTATCTTCGCCGCAACAGGTTCATATTTCTTTGACCGTGAAAAAGGTTTTGGTTTTAGTGTTGGCAAAAAAGTAAAAGATGGTTATGCAAGATGGTGTAAACCAGAAGAAATGAAAAAGACCCTAAAAGAAGTAGAGCCCAAAGCAGAACATTCTGATGCAGCAGGTATTGTTGTTATCAACGATGGTAAAAAAATGTGGGTTGATAATGGTGAAATGCACAACCTCATCGTAGGAGCTACCGGATCAGGTAAAACCCAATTAGTAGTATTTCCACAAGTATACTCATTAGCTAAGCATGACGAATCCATGATAATTACCGACCCTAAAGGTGAAATATATGAATCAACAGGTGAAATGCTAAGAGATAAAGGATATAACATCATTCTTTTAAACTTCCGTGATCCCCAAAAAGGTAACGCTTGGAACCCAATGACATTACCATATCAATTATATAAATCAGGTAATACTGACAAAGCCATCGAATTATTAGATGATTTAGCATTAAATATCTTATATGAAGAAAAAAATGGTAATGCCGATCCCTTTTGGGAAAAATCTGCAGCCGATTATTTTACAGGTTTAACTTTAGGCCTTTTTGAAGATGGTGATGAATCACAAGTCAATCTAAATAGTTTAAATCTAATGTCAACTTTAGGAGAAGAACGTTTTGGAGGACCAAATAGTAACTACATCAAAGAGTATTTTAATGATAAAGATCCATCTCGTCCTGCTTATATAAATGCATCAGGAACTGTATATGCTCCTGAAGATACCAAAGGCGGTATTCTTGCAACCTTCAAACAAAAAGTAAAATTATTCTCATCTCGTGATAATCTATCAGAAATGTTAAGCTATAGTGACTTTGATATGAAAGATATAGGTCGTAAAAAAACCGCAGTCTTTATGATCGTTCAAGATGAGAAAAAAACCCTTCATCCCTTAGCTACTATCTTTATCAAACAATGTTATGAAACACTTATTGATGTAGCTCAAGAAAATGGTGGAAAGTTACCATATCGTACTAATTTTATTCTAGATGAGTTTGCTAATATGCCCCCATTAAAAGATGTAACCACCATGGTAACAGCTGCTAGAAGTAGACTTATACGTTTTAACTTTATCATTCAAAACTATGCCCAATTAAATCAAGTATATGGTAAAGAAAACGCTGAGACCATAAAAGGTAACTGTAATATCATGTATTTAATAAGCAATGAATTACAAGCTCTAGAAGAGATAAGCAAGATGTGTGGTGAAGTAAAATCAAAAGAAAAAGACAAAACCGCATCACGTCCATTAATATCTGTCAGTGATTTACAACGTTTAAGTGAAAACGAAATGATAACTTTAAGATTAAGAAATATGCCTTTTAAGACCAAACTAACACCAAATTACAAAATGGATTGGGGCAAACAATATCCTAAAGCCACATATCCAGAAAGAGAGAAAAAACATGTAAATCTTTTTGATATTAGAGATTACGTAAAACAAAGAAAGAAAGAAAAAATGAACGAAATGCTAGGCAATATGGGTGCAAATAATTCAGGAAGTCCAATTACAAATAATCCTTTTGGCAACATGCCTAATTTTAATCCTTTTGTACCCCCTGCCAATTTAGGATCAATGCCATCGGCACCTTCATCACTTAATGTCGATGATTTAGTAAAAAAGATTGATGCTAAAATTGCTGAATTAGAAGAAGAAGAAAGAAAAGAAAAAGAAGATGCAGCCAAGAAACAACAAGAAGCCCTTGCTAATAATCCCGTTGCACCAAATAGTATGTATAAAAACAATACAACTGACGATGCGTTTTTCGATGATTTCTTCTCTGACGACGATGAATAATTTAATATAAAAACATTAATACCCATGTAATATGGGTATTTTTCTATATTAATTTATATAAACGAAAAGTAAAAAAAAGAAAAACTTTCAAACTAAATTCACGTCACTAAAAAGGAGGTTTTACTTTGAGAATTAAAAAAATAAAAAAAATTATATTTTTATATTAACAAACAAATGTTTGTATAGTATACTTAAATCACAAAGGAGGTTTTACAATAAAAAACTTATGAATTTAATAAGTAGAATATATTGCCTGAATGATTAAAACTACATAATCAATTAAAAAAAGAAAACAGTAAAGTACGGTGTCCATCGGAATTTAAGCCTATCGGGAATAGAGGTTATTCTTTCTGTTAAGTAGAAAATAGTTTAATTAACTTACCAAAAAAATAATCCATCAATATATTAAATTAGAGGTGGTAAAATGAATAGCAATATACAAGAAGAATATTCAAATAAAACAAGTCCACTAATAATCGATATTAGAGATAACTATAGCTATAATTTAGGACATATCAAAGGAGCAATAAATATTCCTTTTTATAATTTATTAGCCAATCATTCACATTACTTAAATAAAACAAGTCATTATTATTTATATTGTGATGAAGGAATACAAAGTAAAAATATAAGTGACAGATTAAATCTTTTTGGTTATCATACAAGCAATATAGATGGAGGATACTATGAATATTTAAAAAAGCACCCCCAATAAAAAAGATTTGAATACATTTCAAATCTTTTATTACCCCATTACTTGCCCACCATTAACGTGTATAATTTGCCCCGTCATATATGAAGAATCATCACTCGCTAAAAATACATAAGTAGGAGCAAGTTGATATGGCATAGCACCATGACCAACACTAGCATCAGCACCCAATGTAGGAATCTTATTAGCAACCCAACAATTAGGCTGCAAAGGTGTCCAAAAAAAGCCAGGAGCAATAGCATTAACCCTAATTCCTTTTAGAGCCAAATTATTAGCAAGGGCCCGTGTAAAACCAACAATTGCACCTTTTGTCATAACATAATCAATCAACTGTGGATCCCCAGCAAAAGTAGTAACTGATGTCAAATTAATAATAGTACTTCCCCTTTTTAAATAAGGTAAACATGCTCTAGTCAAGTAAAAAAGTCCATACAAATTAACTTTCATTGTCCAATCAAATTGTTCATCGCTAATACCTTCTAAAGAATCACTTTGATATTGAACTCCCGCATTATTTACTAGAATGTCAATTTTACCAAATTTATTAATCGTATCTCTTACAACTTTTTCACAAAAGTCCCTTTTACTAAGATCCCCTTTTAATAAAAGACATTCTCCACCGTAACTCTTAATAATATTTTCCGTATCTTTCGCATCTTTTATCTCATCATAAAAAACAATAACAACTTTGGCTCCCTCTTTCACATAGGCAATTGAACAAGCCCTACCTAAACCAGAATCACCGCCAGTGATAATAGCAACTTTACCATTAAGTTTTCCTGATCCTTTATAATTAGGATTATCAAATATAGGTAAAGGATTCATCAAATATTCATATCCAACTACTTGTCTTTGTTGTTGAGATGGAGCCATCGGAATATAACTGCTAATTTTAACACCATTATCATTATCAAAATAATAAGTATCTCTTCCAAAAGAATAACTATTGTTCATATCAAACCTCCACTTGTATTTTATGAATAAAAAAAATATATGTTAAAAAAATATAATAAATTGACATATACATTTGTATGCGTTATAATGTAAATAATACTAAAAGGAGGAAAAAAATATGGATTACATAATCATAATAGGAATAATTATTATAATAATTTTAGTCATAATTTCAATAATAAAAAATGTAAATGAGTCAAATATTACAGAAAGATTAGGTAAATTAGAAACTAGTGTTGTTAAAGAATTATCAACATTTCAAGTGGATTTAATGAAAACAATGAATGAAAATTTTGACAAAACAAATAATCGTGTCGAAGAAAGATTAATAAACATTAATGACCGTGTCAATGAACGACTTGATGAAAATTTTAATAAAACCAATAAAACATTTACATCTGTATTAGAAAGATTATCCAAAATAGATGAAGCTCAAAAGAAAATAGATAATTTATCGACCGATATTGTATCATTACAAAGTATATTAACTGATAAAAAAAGTCGTGGTATATTTGGAGAAATAAACTTAAAACACATTTTAGTAAGTATATTTGGTGAACGCAATGATAAAATATACCGTCTCCAATATGCATTTAATAATAATACAATCGCTGATGCAGTAATATTTGCTCCTGAACCATTGGGAACAGTAGCAATTGATTCCAAATTTCCCCTTGAAAATTATCGAATTATGGTTGATAAAACTAAAAGTAGTATGGAACGTACTAATGCTGAAAAACAATTTAAAATCGATGTAAAAAGACATGTAGATGCTATAGCCAATAAATATATTATACCAGGAGTAACAAGTAACCAAGCCATTATGTTTCTACCCGCTGAAGCTCTTTTTGCCGAAATCAATGCCTATCATCAAGATTTAATTGAATATGCCCATCAAAAAAAAGTTTGGCTAACCAGTCCCACAACCCTAATGTCCACCCTAACAATTATTCAAGTAATTTTAAAGAATATTGAACGAGATAAATATGCCCAAGTAATTCATACTGAATTAAATAAATTAGGTTTAGAATTTTCTCGTTATAAAGAACGTTGGGATAAATTATCTAGAAGTATTGAAACAGTAGGTAAAGATGTTGAAAATATCCATATAACAACTGATAAAATATCCAAGCGTTTTGAATCAATCAGTAGTGTTGATATCAAAGATAAAAATAAAATAGAATAAAATACGCGTCTATCCCCTAATAATTAGAATAAAATTAATTAGGAGGCAAATATGCGTATTTTTTTCTTTCTAACAGGTTTTGGCTTTCTTGTTATAGGTTTAACAACCATAATACTATACTTAAATCTCCTAACAATAGGGTATAATTTTCAAGAATATGTTAATTTTATATCTAGGAGAATAGAATGTTATTTCTCACTTATTGGTTTAATTATAATAAGTATAACAATAAAAATAAAAGGAGCTAAAAAATATGAACTATATTTATGATATCATTTTAAACTTTAATCAAGAATATTACCCTTTTTACGAGTGGAAAAAAAGTGATAATATAATAAATATCCGTAAAATACCTTGTTTTAAAGTTAAAGATCAAGATTATCTAGACTTAAAGCATAATCAAATAACTATCCAAGAAGATTTTATAAATAAAATAAACAATGCATCATCTATCTATCTTGAGGATAATTTACATAACAATATCTGTTTAGTAACCAATGGTAAAGAAGCGATGGGATTATCTTTTGATGAAAAAGGAAATCTTCAAAAAAGAAGTAGTACTATTTTTGATGAAGAACAAGAAATAATAGAAGAATCTCATCACCAAAAAATAACTAATCTCAAATTTATTAAAAATAATCCAATAAAGCCTCAATATATAGGTCGTATCGAAAAAGAAAAAAGAACCTATCTAAATAAATATTTAAGTAAATTAAATGAAACGACTGATAACGTAACTATAAAATATCTATATTATGAATATTTTGAAAAAGAAAATGAAGACTCTCATTATACCAAAAAGGCCTTATTAAATACATTAAAACAAGAATGGAATAACAAACTAGATCGTTTATATCAATTAGTATTACTATTAAATAAAGTTCATTAAAAAACTAGTCCTAAATTGAACTAGTTTTTTATTATTCATAATTCTTACAATAGCTATCATATTTAGCTTTCATAACAGTATCATTAAATTCAAGACCATTATCTTTTCTAAGTTGAATTAATAACTTATATAAAAGATTAGCATCTTCAGCTTTCTTTTCGTTAGCAAGAACTTCAATAATACTATCTTTAACATCCTCTAATGAAGGTTTTTCCTTTTGATCAATTCTATAAATAATATGATAACCATATGAAGTTTGAACAGGTTCTTTAGTATAAGTATCATTATCAAGTTCTTTTAAAGCATCCATATAAGATTCCTCTAAACTAGCATTAAATGCTTGATATCCTAATTCCTCATATGTAATTTGATCCTCATATTCATCCTTAACCTCATCAAAAGTAGCACCATCATTCAATTTATCAATAATTTCTTCTGCTAAAGCTTTAGCATCTTCATCAGACAAATCACCATCATTACCAGTAGGAATTAAAATATGTTTAGAATCAATATCTCCAAATACCTCATCCTCATAATAATTATTAATTTCATCATCAGTAATACTATCTTCTACAGCATCATTAAAATACAAATTACGACGATAATCTAGTGTTAAATAATCAACAAATTCATCGTAGTTAGCAAAACCATTACCTGATAAAAACTGTTCTTCCGTATAACCATACTGTTCATATTGAGCAATGTAAGAATCAGCAGTTTCCCTAACATCATCCATCATTTCATCATCAGTAGGATACATTTTTTCCAATATTGTTCTATCAATATTATCTAATAATAAACTAACAGAATAATAATCCTTCATATCCTCATATAATTCATCAGCAGTAAAAACCTTATCATTGATTGATGCAACAGGTTGCGTACCATCTTCAAGTTCCGCAATTCTTTCAGGCATAAAAATAATCATAATTCCAAGCCCAATCAAAAGACCTGCTACAAAACCATAGATAATTCTACGATTTTCATCTAAAACTTGAATGAATCCACTAGCTCTTTGCACCTTTTTATGATCTTTTTTCTTATCTACAACTTTTGTTGCCTTAACCTCTTCTTTTTTCTCCTCTTTAACATTCTTTTCTTTTTGACTATCTTTTTTAGTCACTTTTTCATCTTTAACTTGTTCATTTAATGAACTATTCTTTTTAGTTACCTTTTCATTCTTAACTTGTTCATTTAATGAATCACTCTTTTTAGCCACATTTTCATTTTTAACATTTTTTTTCTGTGAACTATTCTTTTTAGTCTTCTTATCCATATTAGACTCCTTTCTAAAAGTACATTAATATCATAACAAAAAAAACATAAAAACACAATAAAAAACTAAAAATAATAAGTAAAAACACCTTATTTTTAATTAATAAAAACAATTACAATTAAAAAATATTCACACATTTCATCTTTTTTCCATAAAATAATGTGAAAAGACAAAAAAAGGAGGAGTGAATATTATGGCAAACTGTGGATCATCAGCAGCTATCGTTTTAGTATTATTTATCTTATTAATAATCATACTTGGAGCTTGGATATAAAATAATAGGAGGTGTATAATATGGCAGCTAACAATAATTGTACCACTACATGTGGATGCCAACAAGGAACAAGCAATGGCTTCCTAATTGTCATCGTATTATATATATTACTTGCAATTATCTTAGGTTCTTGCTTGTTCTAATAAAAAAAGCTACTTAATCAAAGTAGTTTTTTTAATTCATCAATTTCTTATAAACATCTTCCTTATCCATATCAATTGAAGACTTATATGCTGGAATCAAATGTAAATGATAATGCTTAACAACTTGTAATATACCATTATTTTGCACTAATTTAATACCATCAGGATTAAGTTTATCCATAATTAAGTTATACATCTTTTTAGCAACCATCATAATATGATCCAAAGTATCCATATCAATATCAGTAATATCAACATAATGTTTTTTAGGAACAATTAACATATGCCCATTACTATCAGGATTACTATCCA
This sequence comes from uncultured Bacilli bacterium, assembly GCA_944363595.1. GTDB lineage: Bacteria > Bacillota_I > Bacilli_A > RF39 > UBA660 > CALVUN01. The sequence goes on along the minus strand of CALVUN010000069.1, from coordinate 832 downwards.
TAAAAACTTTAACAACATCATCTTCATAAACCGTTAAAGAATCAATTTCTCCTTTAACAATCTTACAAAAAATACATTCCATAAATATCACCTTCCTATTAATTATACTAAAAAAAATCAAACATATCAATTATTTCTAAACTCTTCATACCAATTTCTAACTTTAGTCTTTCCTGTATCAACATAATCACTAATAGTATCCTTAAACTCATCAATACTATTTAATTGTTCTTCACTTAGTATACTCTTAATAAAGTCAATAAATTCAAAATACTTAGTACTAATAAAAGAAGAAACCACTTTATACTTGTCACTAACATTATCTTTTAAATCAGGAAAATTCTGATCAATCCAATCATTAATAATAATAAGATTATTAAAAACATTCTCTTTAGCACTATCAGTAAGATCATTCCAAGTAACACCATTAATTTCTTTATCATAAAAAATAAAATCGACGCCTGTAATAAAAGCATCCTTTAAATAATTTTTAATCTCATCTAAATTATTACTATCAATAATTTCATCAATATTATCCTCAAAAATAATATCTTCACTATTATTACTAATTTCATTAGCATTATTACTAGTATCATTCCTAGTATTACATCCACTTAACAAAGATAAAATAATAATACCAGAAAATAAAGCTTTCATATTTTTGTTAATTCTTTTCATCATCTTGCTCACCAACTAAATTATATATAAAAAAAGAAAAATAATCAAGTATTTTTCTTAAAACATGAATAATCGAATATCATTATTATAATGATATAAAATCACAAAAAATATACCTTTAATCACAAATAAATTGACAAAACATATAAAATAA
>CALVUN010000068.1 GCA_944363595.1 uncultured Bacilli bacterium | reverse complement strand
TAGTTACATCTTGTTCTAATTTTTTTAGAATTTTTTCTTGATCTTTTATGTCAGAATTTATTTCATCACTTATTTTTAAAAGATTATCTGTTTCTTGGGATAAAAAAGTAAAATTGTTATCTCTTTCTATGTAATCTTCTATTTTATCCTGTGATTCTTCATATAAGTTAGTTATTTCATCATCTAGATAAATTAATGATTTGGCTAAATATTCGTAATTATTTATTTTGTAAATAATAGATGGTATGTCAATATTGTTTTCGTTAATTATTTTTTCTAGAGTAATTATATCATCATAGAGGTTTTTATTGTCTAGTTCTAATAAATTATATTGATAATTGTAAGCAGTGAGACGGGAAAGTTCTTCTTTTAGTTTTAATAATCTATTATATAATTCTTGAATTATTAATAGTGTCTCTTGACATTCTTCTTGAGTAATATTATTTTGACTTTCTTCTTTGGTTTTATTATATATATCAGTTAATATTTCTAATTTACAGGTATATTTTTCAATTTGAATTGTTAAATTTAGAATAATTGATTGTTCTAAGTCATGATAATTGTTTGAAAGTTGCTGTTTATTAGTCTTATGTAATTGATAAATAGGAGATTTATCTTTTTCGAGACTCTTTTTCTTTTTTGGCATAATTATAATGTTATTGTCTTTTTTACTGTTTATTTTATTATGTGAATTATGATATGTAATGTTTTTTTCTGTCTTTTTATTTTTGAATATTCCTTTATTTTGTGGTTTTTTTAATTTTGATTTATTTTTCTTTGTAACATTATTATATGATTCTGGTAATTTTTTTTCTTTTGTTTGTGTTTTGTCATATTTATTATTTTTTTTATTTTTTCGTAAACGACAGATACGAATTAATTTTATTTTTTCTTGAAATTTACTTATTTTTGCATGGGCCATTTTATCACCTTTTTATATGTTAATTAATTATTTATTATTTGTCAAGTAAAAAAGAACCACATATTGTGGCTCTTAATCAATGAATTCTTCCTCTAAAGCTTCTGATGCATCATCATCAAAGAATTCTTTTTCTAAAGAATAATCGATATCCATATATTCTTTGGCACCAGTTCCTGCTGGAATTAGTTTACCTATAATAACGTTTTCTTTTAATCCATGTAAGTTATCAACTTTTCCTTTAACAGAAGCTTCTGTTAATATTCTTGTTGTTTCTTGGAATGATGCTGCTGATAGGAATGATTCAGTTTGAAGTGATGCTTTGGTAATACCTAATAGGATTGGTTGCCCAATAGCTGGCTTTTTACCTTGAATAATTACATCACGGTTTCCTTCAGTAAATTCATTTAGTGATACTGTTGTACTTGGTACAAAGTTTGTATCGCCAGCATCCATAATTCTAATTTGTGATATCATTCTTCTAGCTATTAATTCAACGTGTTTATCGGAAATATCAACACCTTGAGATCGATATACTTTTTGAACTTCTTTTAGAATGTATTGTTGAACTGTATTTGGATCTGTTACAGCAAGTAATTCTTTTGGACTTATATTACCTTCCGTTAAACGATCACCAGCAGATATTTTATCACCTTTTTCAACACGTAATTTTGCTCCATAAGCTGTTACATGTTCACGTATTTCATTATCATTTTTGATATAAACATGGAATTTTCCTGATGATTCTTCAATTTTTTGGACAACACCATCTATTTCTGATATAGTTGCTTTTCCTTTAGGTGTACGAGCTTCAAATAATTCTTCAACACGAGGTAAACCTTGTGTAATATCGGAACCCGCTACTCCACCTGTATGGAAAGTACGCATTGTTAATTGGGTACCTGGTTCACCAATAGATTGAGCTCCCATGATACCAACTGCTTCACCTATTTCAACAATATTACCAGTTGCTAGATTACGTCCATAACATTTACGACATATTCCATGGTTAGTACGGCATGTTAATCCTGTACGAATTGTTACTTCAGTAATTCCCGCTTTTATGATTTTATCGGCAATTGCTTCAGTGATGTATTCGTTTTTATCAATAATTGTTTCTTTTGTTTCTGGATTGATTACTTTTTTATTTGTATAACGTCCAATAATACGATCATAAAGTGATTCGATGACATTGCCATCTTTTTCATCAATGAAGGCACTGACGGTTACACCTTGAGTTGTTCCACAATCATCTTCACGTACGATAACATCTTGAGCAACATCGACAAGACGTCTTGTCATATAACCTGAATCGGCAGTTTTTAAAGCTGTATCGGCACTACCTTTACGAGCACTGTGAGTTGATAAGAAGAACTCTGATACTGATAATCCATCTTTAAATGATGATAAGATTGGTATTTCTATTGTTTCACCATTTGGTTTAGCCATCAATCCACGCATACCTGCTAATTGGACGAAGTTAGATATTGTACCACGTGCTTTTGAATTCATCATAATAACTAGAGAATTATCTTCCATTTCTTCACTTTTAGCGTAAGTTTCTAACTCTTTTTGTATTTCTTCTTTAGCTTTTGTCCAAACCTCAATTACTAATGACAATCTTTCTTGTTCAGTTATTAAACCACGTTGGAATTGTTTAGTTATTTTATTTATTTCTTTTTGACTTTTTTCAATAATTTGATCTTTATTTTTACTTGTGATAATATCAGATATTGCAACAGTTATACCTGAATATGTTGAATATTTGAATCCTAAGTCTTTTAATTTATCTAGGAATATTGATGTTTCTGTTGTTTTGTAGCGCTTAAACATTTGGGCGATTAGTTTTTCTAGCGTTCCTTTACTGAATGGAGCAGGTCTAGGTATTTCTTTTATTCTTTCTTTGATGTTTTCACCGTAAGAAATAAAGTATTTATCAGGTGTTGCTCCCTCAATATTTTCTGTTGTTGGCTCATTTACATATGGGAATGAGTCAGGTAGGATTTCATTAAAGATTATTTTTCCCGCTGTCGTTACAAAGTATTTGTCTTTATGACAATCTAAAAATACTTTATGTTTAAATGAGTTAACAGGAACAGCAATTCTTGTGTGAAGAGTTATTTCACGACGTTGATATGCCATTAGTGCTTCATTTGTATCTTTAAAGACACGACCTTCGCCTTCTTCTCCATTTTTTTCCATTGTTATGTAATAGTTACCTAAAATCATATCTTGAGATGGTGTAACAATTGGTGATCCATCTTTAGGAGATAAGATATTATTGGCACCTAACATTAGAATACGTGCTTCGGCTTTTGCTTCTTCTGATAATGGAACGTGGACAGCCATCTGGTCACCATCAAAATCGGCATTGAATCCAGTTGTTACTAATGGATGTAGACGTATTGCTTTTCCAGAAATTAATTTTGGTTCGAATGCTTGTATTCCTAAACGGTGAAGTGTTGGGGCACGATTTAGCATTACTGGATGTTCTTTAATTACTTCTTCAACAACGTCCCATACTTTTGGATCAGCAGTTTCAATCATACGTTTTGCTGATTTAATGTTATTAGCTATTTCTTTGGTAACTAAACCATTAATTATATGTGGTTTGAATAGTTCAAGTGCCATTTGTTTTGGTAATCCACATTGATACATTTTTAAGTCTGGTCCAACAACGATAACTGAACGTCCTGAGTAGTCAACACGTTTACCTAATAGGTTTTGACGAAAACGTCCTTGCTTTCCTTTTAACATACTTGATAATGATTTTAGTGGGCGATTTCCAGGTCCTGTTACGCTTCGACCACGACGTCCATTATCAAATAGGGCATCAACTGCTTCTTGTAGCATACGTTTTTCGTTTTGGACAATAATTGATGGTGCTCCTAATTCGATTAACTTTTTTAAACGATTATTTCTATTGATAACACGACGATATAAATCGTTTAAATCACTTGTAGCAAATCTTCCACCATCTAATTGAATCATTGGTCTTAAATCAGGTGGAATAACTGGAATTACATCTAAAATCATCCATTCTGGTTTGTTTCCTGATGTTACAAAAGAATTTATTGCGTCTAATCTTTTAACTAATCTTGTTCTTCTTTGTCCTGTTGCACCTTCAAGTTCTTTTTGAATTTCTTCTAATTCTTTATGAACATCAACTTGTTGTAATAATTCTTTAATAGCCTCTGCTCCCATTCCTACTTTGAAACTATTTCCATATTTTTCATAATAAATGCGATATTCTTTGTCAGATAGTATTTGTTTTTTAATTAATGGGGTATTTCCTGGATCAATTACAACATAAGAGACAAAGTAAATTACTTCTTCAAGATCACGAGGAGACATATCTAGGCATAGTCCAATGTATGATGGCATACCTTTTACATACCATATATGGCTTACAGGGCTCGCTAATTCAATATGTCCCATACGTTCACGACGTACTTTTGACTTTGTTACTTCGACACCACAGCGATCACAGACAATATTTTTATATCTTAATCTTTTGTATTTTCCGCATGAACATTCATAATCTCTCGTTGGGCCAAATATTTTTTCACAGAATAAACCATCACGTTCTGGTTTTAATGTACGATAGTTAATTGTTTCTGGTTTTAATACTTCACCATATGACCATGAACGTATTTTTTCAGGAGAAGCGATTCCTATTTTTAAAGCTTTAAATTTGTTTGCTTCTAACATTAGAAATCACCTCCTTTTTCATCTAACTTGTCTTCGATATCAGCCTCGATATCGTCATTTAACTCATCATCGCCAAGCTCATCTTCGATGGATTCATCTATTTCTTCATCTAATTCATCAAAAATGCTTTTAGATGGGCTTTCTATTTCTTCAGCGATTGGTTTATCCTCTTCGTCTTCTTCTTTTTCTAATTCTTTAAATTCAACTTCTTCATCATTGTTATTAATTACTGATATATCTAAACCTAGTGCTTGGAATTCTTTAATTAATACACGGAATGCTTCTGGAATACTTGGATCTGGTAATGATGTTCCTTTTACTATTGCTTCATATAATTTTACACGTCCGATAACATCGTCAGATTTATATGTTAATATTTCTTGAAGAACATGTGATGCACCATATGCTTCAAGTGCCCATATTTCCATTTCACCAAACCTTTGACCACCAAATTGAGCTTTACCTCCTAATGGTTGTTGGGTAACTAAGGAATATGGTCCAGTTGATCTTGCGTGTAATTTGTCATCAACCATATGATGTAATTTAATCATGTACATAACACCAACACTAACACGATTGTCAAATGGTTCCCCTGTACGTCCATCATACAATACAGTTTTTCCATCTTCATCCATGCCTGCTTCTTTCATCATTGCTATAATGTCTTCTTCTTTAGCTCCATCTAATACTGGTGTTGCTACATGAACGCCTAGCTTTTTGGCAGCCATTCCTAAATGTAATTCTAAAACTTGTCCTATGTTCATACGAGATGGTACACCCTGTGGATTTAACATAATATCAACTGGTCTTCCATCTGGTAAATATGGCATATCTTCTGATGGTAGAATAAGAGAAATAACACCTTTATTTCCATGACGTCCAGCCATTTTATCTCCAACTTGAATTTTACGTTTTTGAATTATGTAAACACGTATTACTTTGCTTACACCACTTGGTAAGTCATCATTATCATCTTTGGTATATACTTTGACATCATGAACGATTCCTTCTCCTCCATGTGGGACAGTTAGGGATGAATTACGAACTTCTCTTGTTTTTTCACCAAAAATAGCATGTAATAATTTTTCTTCACTTGTTAAATCAGCCATTCCTTTTGGGGTTACTTTACCAACAAGGATATCTCCTTCTTTGACTTCGGTACCTATTTTGATTATACCATTTTCATCTAGATTTTTTCTAGCTTCCTCACTAACATTCGGTATGTCACGAGTTATTTCTTCTGGTCCTAGTTTAGTATCACGACATTGAATTTCATAATCTTCTATATGTAATGACGTGTATACATCTTCTTTTACTAATCTTTCATTCATGATAACGGCATCTTCAAAGTTATAACCATTGAAAGTCATAAAGGCTACTACAACATTTTTACCTAATGCTAGTTCTCCCATGTCTGTACTAGGTCCATCGGCAATAACTTGTCCACGATGAATTTTGTCTCCCGCTCTTACGATTGGGCGATGATTGGCTGTTTCTCCTTGATTAGAACGTTCAAAATTAGTTAAATGATAAACGTCTTTACCTTTGGCATTTTTTACTTCTATACGTTTGGCATCGACATATTCAACTATTCCATCAGCTTTGGCAACGACTACTGCACCACTATCTTTGGCAGCTATGTATTCAACACCTGTTCCGACATAAGGTGCTTCTGTTGTAAGAAGTGGTAATGCTTGACGTTGCATGTTAGCACCCATTAGGGCACGTGTTGCATCATCATGCTCCAAGAATGGAATTAAACTTGTTGTTATTGAAACTACTTGTTGTGGTGACACATCAATATAGTCAACTTGGTCAACCGGAATTAGAACGTTTTCACCACGATGACGTCCTGACACGACGGCATCAGTTATTTCGTTGTCATCGTTAACATGAACTGTTGCTTGAGATATATAGAATTCTTCTTCTTGATCAGCAGTTAGATATTCAACTTTATCTGTTAATTTTTTGTTTTCAACTTTACGATATGGAGTTTGTATAAATCCATATTCATCAACTTTAGCATAACTTGCTAAAGATGTAATTAACCCTATATTTTGTCCTTCTGGTGATTCAATAGGACAAATTCTTCCATAGTGTGATGCATTGACATCACGTACTTCCATACCTGCACGATCACGTGATAATCCGCCTGGCCCTAATGCAGATAGACGACGTTTATGGGTTAACTCCGCGATTGGATTTACTTGATCCATAAATTGTGATAATTGGCTACTACCAAAAAATTCTTTTAATACGGCGGTTACAGGTCGTATATTAATTAATGTTTTAGGGGTAACTGTTTCGATATCTTGCGTTGTCATACGTTCACGAATAACTCTTTCCATACGACTTATACCAACTTTAAATTGGTTTTGTAATAGTTCTCCTACTTGACGAATACGACGATTTCCTAAATGGTCTATTTCATCATCATGGCCTATACCTTCAAGTAAATTTAAATAATATGATACAGATGCATATACATCAGAAATTGTCAATGTTTTAACATCTATTGTTTGGTCATTTCCTATTACTTTAACTTTTTTCTTAGGATCAATATTTGAATATACATACATTTCCTGTACAATATTGTGATTATCTAACTCTTGATTTATTGTAACTTCTTTGCGGCCATATCCTCCATCAAGATATTCTTGCAATTCATTTAAAATTTCTTTGGTGATTTTTGTTCCTTCTTTTATCTTTAATTCACCATCAATAATGACATCTTCGGCTATTACATTATTTAATAGACGATCTGATATTGCTAGACGTTTATTAAATTTATAGCGTCCAACTTTTGCTAGGTCATAACGAAAATTATCAAAGAATCTTGTTATTAATTGGTTCTTTGAGCCATCTAATGTAATTGGTTCTCCAGGTCTTAATTTTTCATAAATTTCGATTAATGCTTCATCAGTGTTTTTAGTAGAATCTTTTTCTATTGTATTTTTTAAATATTGGTTGTCACCAAAAACTTCTAAAATTTCAGCATTAGAAGATAAGCCAAAAGCTCTTAGCAATGTTGTTAATGGTACTTTTCTTGTCCTATCAATACGAACATAAATTACTTCTTTGGCATCTATTTCATATTCTAACCATGTTCCATGAGAAGGTATGATTTTTGAGCCAAAAACAGGTTTTCCATTTTTATCAATTTCTTTAGAAAAATATACACTTGGTGATCTTACTAGTTGTGAAACGATTACTCTTTCGGCACCATTTATGATAAATGTTCCACTTTCAGTCATTAAAGGCATATCTCCTAAAAAGATTTCTTGTTCTTTTACTTCACCTGTTTCATTGTTAAATAGTCTTGTTTGGACTTTTAAAGGTGCTGCATAAGTGATTTGACGATCTTTGCACTCCTTAATTGAATATCTCGGCGTGTCAAATGAATAGTCACTAAATTCGAGAGTTAAACTTCCAGAAAAACTCTCAATTGGTGAAAATTCCTCTAATACCTCTTTTATTCCTTTTGTTCTGAACCATTCGTACGATTCTGTTTGAATTTGTAATAAATTATCAAGTTCAAATGAATTTTTGATCATAGAAAAGTTTCTTCTTTTTCTATAATCACCGCTTTGTTTTAACTTATAAGCCATTAATTTTTCACCCCTATGCCTAATATTTTTTAATAAAAGATCTCACGACAAAAAAGACGTGTTACCAATATATAATACTATCAGTATTTCTTGGAAAAGTCAATTCTTTTTTTGAAAAAAATTAAAAATGTGATAGAAATATTTTTGGTATAGCTGTAAAAATTATATTTTTTTATTTTTTTGAACACTTTTATAAAATTAAAAAAGGTCACACTAATGTGTAACCTTTGGAGATGCTTGTTAAATTATTGTAATTCAACAGTTGCTCCAGCTTCTTCGAATTGTGCTTTAAGTTGCTCAGCTTCAGCTTTATCAACGCCTTCTTTAACGTTTCCACCTTTGTCAGCGATATCTTTTGCTTCTTTTAATCCTAAACCAGTGATATCTCTTACAATTTTGATAACAGCGATTTTGTTAGCACCAGCAGAAGTTAAAACTACGTTTACTTTTGATGGTCCTTCTTCAACTGCTCCTGCTGCTGGAGCTGCTGCTACAGCAACTGCACTTGGATCTACACCAAACTCTTCTTTCATTGCATCTACTAATTCTTTGATTTCAAGAATTGTCATTTCTTTTAAAGCACTAATAAATTCGTCTTTTGTTAATTTAGCCATTTTATTATTCCTCCTTTATTTTTATTAATTTTCTTTTTCTTTAGCATATAGATCTAAACAAATTGATAGATCTCTTACGACACCAATTAATCCACCTGCTAGCATAGTAAGTAATCCTTCGCGTGATGGAATTGATGCATACTGTTTTAATTCTTCTAAACCAGCAATTTTACCATCAACAATTCCTGCTTTTAATTCAAGAGCTTCATGTGTTTTAGCAAAATCACTAATTATTTTAACAGGGGCTAATTCGTCTTCTGAAAAGGCGATGGCACTTGGTCCTGTTAAGGCATCTTCAAGTTTGTAGTCAGAATCTTCAAGAGCACGTCTTACTAAAGTATTTTTATATACTTTATATTCTGAACCTGATTCTCTTAAAGATCTTCTTAGTTCCGTTACTTCTGAAACAGTTAGACCACGGTAGTCAAATATAACAACTGATTTTGCTTTATCAAATTTGTCTTTGATTTCAGAAACAACTTGTGATTTTTTTTCAATTGTTTTTGCATTTGCCATTGTATACTACCTTCCTTTCTTTATGCCAATTAAAAACCCTCGTATGACCGAGGGTAAAATTTATATTTATATTTTATTCCTCGGTAAGATTTTTAAACTTTCGTCCTTACTGTCTTTGGCATAATATTTCTTTGTTTATTTATTATATACTATTTATAACTATTTGTCAAAAGAATTTTGATCAATTTTAATTCCTGGACCCATAGTTGATGAAATAGATATATTCTTTATATATGTTCCTTTTACGGTAGCAGGTTTTACTTTTTGAATTGCTTCTACGAAAGATTTTAAATTTTCAACTAACTTACTATCTTCGAAACTTGCTTTACCAATAATTCCATGAATGTTTCCATAACTATCAGTACGATAATTTACTTTACCTTTTTTGGTTTCTTCAATTGCCTTAACAACATCTGTTGTTACTGTTCCTGTTTTAGGGTTAGGCATTAATCCTTTTGGCCCTAAAATTTTACCAATTTTACCTAAAGCTGGCATCATATCTGGAGTGGCAATGATTACATCATAATCAAACCAGTTTTCATTTTCAATCTTAGCAATTAAATCCATATCTCCAACATAGTCTGCTCCTGCTTCTTTAGCAGCTTTTGCATCTTTTTTTGTTAGAACCAAGATTTTTTTAGTCTTACCAGTTCCATTAGGAAGAACAACAGCTCCTCTTAATTGTTGATCAGCTTTTTTTACATCTAGATTTAGATTTAATGCAACTTCAATTGTTGAATCAAATTTTGAGTTAGATGTTTCTTTAGCTAAGGCAATGGCTTCTTCGACAGTATATAGCTTATTTTTTTCAATCTTCGCAAGATTAGCTACATGTCTTTTGCTCTTTTTCATTTTTTTTCCTCCTTATGTGGTTAATAGCGGACTTTTGTTCCTTCCACATAGGTATACACCTATATGTTTATTATTCTTCGACTTTGATTCCCATATTAATGGCTGTACCTTCAATAATTTTCATCGCTTCTTCAACATTATATGCATTTAAGTCTGGTAATTTTGTTTCAGCGATTTCTCTTATTTTATCTTTAGAAATTGTTGCAACAGTTTCTCCTTTTGATGCTCCTTTTGTTATATTTGCTGCTCTTTTTAATAAGAAAGCTGCTGGTGGAGTTTTTAATACAAAGTCAAAACTACGATCATCATAGATACTAATCTCAACTGGTAAAACATCTCCCATTTTTTCTCTAGTAGCATCATTAAATTTAGTACAAAACTCTTGCAAATTAATTCCAGCAGGTCCTAATACTGTTCCAACTGGTGGAGCTGGTGTTGCTTTACCGGCAGGAATTTGCAATTTTATTTTTTTAGTTATTTCTTTTGCCACGAAAAACACCTCCTATAGTTTTATTTTTTTTCGCGAGTGGTTCTTACGACAAGCAAAGTTCGTCCGCTTTGCACTTTGCCTCCCACTTATTAATGCTAGTCACATAATATGCGACTGCGTTAGTAATATATCATAATTTTTTATTTTTTTCAATAATTTTTGTGTTTTTATTTTTTTCTTTTAAGTTTTTTAGTAACATCACTACTTAATGTTGCGGTAAAATTTGGACAATCTTTTGCAGAGGAGATGGTAGTTCTTCTAATGCCTATACTTAATGTTGCGGTAAAATTCGGACAATCTTTTGCAGAAAAAACTTTTTCTACACGTGTATTATTAATATCTATGTTTAGTTTTTGAAAAAATTTTTGCATTTCTTCATAATATTTCATTTCTACATGTGTATTATTAATATCTATGTTTAGTTTTTGAAAAAAATTTTGCATTTCTTCATAATATTTCATTATAATTTTTCCACTTGAGAAATTTCTGCTTCAATTGTTGTCTCTTGACCAAACAAATCAACAATTATATTTAATTTTTGTTCTTTTTGATTGATAGAGGCTACTTTACCAACCATATCTTTAAATGGTCCTGAAATTAATTTTACTTTTGTTCCTTCTTTTAAATCTTTAGATATGTCAATACGACTCATACCCATACTATTTAGAATTTTATCTACTTCCTGAGGCAATAGTGGAAATGGTTTGGCTCCTTTACCTGATGAACCTATAAATCCTGTTACTCCTTGTGTATTTCTTACAATAAACCATGCTTCATCAGTCATAATCATTTCTACTAAAACGTAACCAGGAAACATTTTTTTTACTTTTTCTTTTTTTACACCATCTTTATATTCGATTTCTTTTTGCTCGGGAACAATAACGCGGAAAATACGATCTTGTAAATTCATTGATGTGATACGATTTTCTAGTTTTTCTTTTACTTTATATTCATGACCACTTATTGTATTTACAACATACCATTCTTTTTTTGGTTGTTCTTTTTGAATTTCATTTTCCATTATATATTACTCCTTAATGCTGCGACTAATAGGTCAATCAAATAAAAATATGCTCCCATAAAAATCATGAATGATAGTGTTGCTGTTGAATATTTAATTAAATCTTTACCATTGGTCCATCTAATTCGTCCAATTTCTTTTTTTACTCCTTTAAAATATTTAGCTATTTTTTTAAATATTTTTTTCATGTTATACCTCTTTCTTTTTAAAATAAAAACACCTTTTCGTGTTGATATTAATTTATCATATATACTTGTTTTTGTCAATCAATTTGACAAAATACTCCTAAAAAAGTTTTTTTTCATTAAATGTAAAAGTTTTTTATAATCTGTGATATAATATTTATAGTTCTCTTTTGTGGGTGATTAGCTCAGTTGGTTAGAGTGCTTGCTTGACGTGCAAGAGGTCATAGGTTCGAGTCCTATATTACCCACCATATGTTTATTATTTATTTTTTATATAAAAAATACAAGGCTTATGTCTTGTATTTTAATTATTATTTTGTTTGTTTTTGGATAATATCATTTGCCGCAATAACACCACTTATTGATGCTTGCATTAAACCTCTTGTAATTCCCGCACCATCACCAATAGCATATAATCCTTTATATTTTGTTTCTAAATTTTCGTTAACATCAACGTGAGTAGAATAGAATTTTACTTCAACACCATATATGATTGTTTCATCACTAGAAATACCTGGACATACTTTCTCTAATGCTTCAAATGTTTCTAATAATGCTTTTAAAATCCTTTCTGGTAAAACGAATGATAAATCGCCTGGTACAGCATCTGTTAGAGTAGGGGTATAGGATAATTTTTTCATTCTTTCTTTAGTACTTCTTTTCCCTTCACGTAAATCTCTTAAGCGTTGGACCATAATCTTGCCACCAGTGAGCATATTGGCAAGTCTTGCTATGTATTTACCATACGTTATTGGTTCTTTAAATGGCTCAGTGAAATGGCATGATACCAAAAGAGCAAAATTTGTTAAATCACTTTTTAAGTCATGATAACTATGGCCATTGACAACAGCTAGATTATCATCATAATTCTCTTGTGAAACAAAACCGCCTGGATTCATACAAAAGGTTCTTACAGTATTTTCAGTAGTTTTAGATGTATTGTATATTTTAAATTCATATAATTCATTAGTTAACGGATCTGTTATTTGTCTTGGTAGTTCTACACGAACACCTATGTCTACTTGATTATTACTCGTTGGAATGTTTAATTTTTGACATATTTCTTGAACCCAGCTTGAACCACTGCGACCAGCGGCCATTACAACATTTTGGCAAATATATTGTTCTTTATCAGTAATTACATGATAAGAATTATTTTTTGGTTGTATATCTTTAACTTTTGTTAATTCTAATACTTGTACATTAGAATGGGAAATAATATAATCATACATTTTTTCCATTATTACTTGACTTTTCTCTGTACCTAAATGTCGAACTGGACATTTGATAAACTTTAAACCGTACTTACTACATTCATATGATATTTTATTAGCAAATTCACTGTTATATGATATTTCGGGATTGGCATTATATGATAGATATATATTATCAACATATTTAATTAATTCTTCAATGCGAATAGGTCCAACATAATCTTCAAGCCATCCTCCAACATCTTTTGATAAGCTTAATTTGCCATCAGAAAAAGCTCCTGCACCACCAAAACCTGATGATATATTACATGGTGTACACCCCATACATTTCTTTGTTTTGCTTTTAGGGCACTTCCTTGTTTTTATGTTTCTACCTTCATCAAACATAATAATTGAAATATTTGGATTATTTTTTAATAGTTCTAGGGCTGTAAATATACCAGCTGGGCCACAACCTATTATGCCAACATTGTATTTTCTCATGTTACTTCCTTCTTTCATTTTTATTTTATCACATTAGGAAAAATAACACAATATTTACTATTCATAGTTTATTTTACTTTTGGGTCATAATTATTATTGTCTACAAATATGCTTTTTAAAAGGAGGCCTTTTTAAAATTTTATTTATATTCTTCAGAATATATTTTTTCATATTCATAATAATATGTTTCTAATTTTTGATATTCACTTTTTAGTTGATCTTTATTATAATTTAAGTTATCATCAACATTTAGTTGTTGATAGGTTTTTTCTATTTGATTTAGCATATTTATCATTGAATTTTTTAATTTTTTAGAAAAATCGTATCTGTGTAAATTTTCTTTTATATATTCGGCTTTTTTATAATCAAATTTAAAGGAATTTATATATATTTGCCTTTCATCATCCGTTATTCTATATTGTATTATATCTTCTACGTCAATCCTAAAAAAGTAAAATAGTGTATCTATACTATCTAATCTTGTTTTGTTACAGTCATCAATTGATTCTTGATAAATTAAACTTCCTTGAGGAATACTATATCTATATGTAGTACATTTTCCTATAATTTCATCAATATTTGTTATATAATTTCCTATTAAATATCTTTTAGGGACAGTTATATAAGATATCATATCTTTGGTAATAACTGTATCTGCAGGTATATTTTGATTTACATATGGCACTAAATTTTTACTAAATTGGTTGTCTTGAGAAAGATTATTTTGTGAATGGATATATGAAATAATGAATATTAATATATTTAAAATACTAGCGGTGATGATTAATATGAACAATATTAATGATAGTTTTGATTGATTTATTTTTAATAGTTTATCTTTCATTTTTTATACTCCTTAATATTATTAGTATACAGTATCACAATCTACTATAAAGATTCTATAAAAGGGGCTACCAATTGGGATTGATGAATATCCTGCACATTTTCCAACTATTTCAGATGTATCTAAAATATAGTCTCCTTGTATGTAATCTTTAGGTACTCTAATATAATTAACCATATCTGAAGTGATTTTTGATAATGGTAAAATATATGTACTTGCATATGGTATTTCATAAAAATTATCTGATGGTTAAATATATTTGACTTCTATTTCTCCAAATGAAAATAGTTTCATTAAATTTATTACCATAATGGTAATTAGTATTATTAACGTTACAATAAATTGAATATTTTTTAGCATTTCATACTCCTTTTTATAATTTTATCATTATTTTTTTATGTTACAATAAATTTCTTTTTTTTTTGTTTTTTTTACATTTTTTCTTGATTGCTAATAATTTTGATATTATAATCGTTTTAGTTGTTTTCAACAGATGTGTGGAAAAGGAGATTGTAATTATGGGGATTGTTTATCATGAATTTGGACCTTGGTATAAAAATGATTCTAGAATTTTAATTTTAGGCACTATTCCTTCACCAAAATCAAGAAAAGAGGAATGTTATTATGCACATCCACAAAATAGGTTTTGGAAAGTTATTAGTAATGTTTTAGGAGAAAATTATCCTCATACTATTCAGGATAAACAAACAATTTTAAAAAAATATCATATTGCTCTTTGGGATGTTATCTATAAATGTGAAATAATGGGGGCAAGCGACAGTACTATATCAAATGTTATTCCTAACGATATTAAGTGGTTGATAAAAAAAACGCAAATCAGATTTATTATTACAACAGGTAAAAAAGCACATGAATTATATCAAAAGTACTGTTTTGATGATGTATTAATACAAGATATTTGTCTACCTTCAACTAGTTCCGCTAATGGGAGATATTCATTTAATATGCTTATTAAAGCCTATAATATACTTGAAAAATTGGTAAAATAAAAACTAGCTAACTTGCTAGTTGCATACTTAAATTACTGCTTTACTGTTGCAATTTCATTTGATGGGATAACGTTAATTGCTTGTAATCCTTTAGGAGTTTCAATTAACTCAAAATCGACAATTTGGCCTTCTGACAATGTTTTATAGCCTTCTTGTTTAATTGCTGAATAATGAACAAATATATCTTCATTTTCAGCAGCTGGATAATCAATAAAGCCATAACCTTTATCATTGTTGAACCATTTTACTTTTCCACTCATGTTACACCTTCCTTCCACTATTTTTCTTACAATACTATTATAACTCTTGAGGTGTTTTTGAAGCAACATTATGAATTAGACAAATAGTGACATATTTCTACGTCTTATTGATAATAACATTTTTTAGCGTATTTTAGGTAAATTAGGCTTTAAAGATTCTTTTTAATTCTTTATATCTATTTATTTAACTTGTAATTAACAAAAAAAATAATCTCATTAATTTGAGATTAATTTATTTTAATATTTAGTATCTCTAAAATTCTATTTAAGTCATTAGATGAATCAAAATATATTTCTACCTTGCGGTCATTTATTTTTACTTTAGTTCCTAATAATTCACGAAGATGATTTTCAATATATTCATATTCATTTGTTTTATTTTTTCTTGTAATAGGAACCTTTTTGGCTATATTAGGTGTACTTACTAGGTCTTCTAAATCACGAACACTTAAGTTTTCACTAACTATTTTTTGAGCATATTCTTCGACTTTGTTATTATCTTCTAATTTACTTAATGCTCTTGCATGGCCCATGGATATTTCATTTTTTAAAATCATATCTTGAACATCTTTAGGTAATCGTAAAAGTCCTAAGGTATTGGTTACATGACTTCTACTTTTTCCTATTTTTTCTGCTAAATCTTCTTGACGAATGTGAAGACTATCAATGATACCTTTATATGCCCAAGCTAATTCAATAGCTGTTAGATTTTCTCTTTGAAGATTTTCAAGTAGAGCTATTTCGCGCATTTCTTCTTCAGAAAATTCTTTAATAATTGCGGGTATTTCTGTTAGACCTGCTAATTTACTGGCACGTAAGCGTCGTTCTCCAGCGACTAAATCATAACCTTTAATACTTTTTTTTACAATGATAGGTTGAAAAACACCATAATTTTTTATTGATGAGGCTAATTCTTCTAGACTTTCTTCATTAAATGTTCGTCTTGGTTGGTATGGATTTGGTCTTATTTCGCTGATAGGAATTTGTTTTATATCTGACTCTGGTGTTGATTCGACAATATTACTTTCAAAGGAATCAAAATCTAAAACCTCGTCAGAAAATAATTGTTCTAAACCTCTACCTAACGCTTTCTTTTTTTGTTCCATTTCTTTCTATAACCTCCTTTGCTAAATTTAAATAGGCAAGAGTGCCTTTACTCCGTGGTTCGTATTCTAAGATTGGCTTACCATGAGATGGTGCTTCAGCAAGACGTATTAAACGTGGAATTATAGTATCATATACTCTTTCCTTAAAGAAACTTTTGATGCTGTCAATTACTTCTAAGCCTAAGTTTGTATTGGTTGTTAGCATGGTTAAAAGGACTCCTTCAATATCTAAATTGGGGTTTACTTTTTTCTGGGCTAACATGATTGTATTAATTAATTGCATAATCCCTTCCAAGGCAAAATACTCGCATTGAACAGGAATTAAAACGGAATCAGCCGCTGCTAGGGCATTAGTGGTTAAAATGCCTAATGATGGTGGGCAATCAATAATTATATAATCATAATTATCTTTTACTTTGAGTAATTCTTCTTTTAAGCGATTTACACGACTAAAGTGTTCATTTTTACTTTTATGAACTTTTTCTAATTCTATTAATTCCATATCAACTCCAGCAAGATTAAGATATGCAGGTAAAAGACTTAAATTTTTACTTTTTGTTTTTACAATGGCATCTTTTATATCAGCTTGTTCGATAAGAACTTCATAAATGCTATTTTTTATTTCACCACGCTCTAAACCAACACCTGTCGTTGCATTTCCTTGTGGATCTAAATCGACAAGAAGTACTTTTTTATTTAAAACACCTAGGGATGCTGATAAATTGATACTAGTGGTTGTCTTGCCTACACCACCTTTTTGATTTACTATTGCAATTATTTTCCCCATATTTTCACCTTATTTCTACAAATATTATTGTATCAGATTTTTAGGTAAAAGAAAAGCTCTATTTTATTTTTTTTAATACAAAATATGAAACAGTGGTTAATATATTATATATTTATGTTTAAATTATTTGGTTATTATTTTTTAATATGTTAAAATATTAAATGGTGGTATTATGAATTTGATTAGAAATAATTGGTCTAACGATGATTATAATGAATTTATTAATTATTTATTATCTTTAGAGGATATTAAATATAAAGTTTTTACAAGAAATTTGATACCTGGGAAAAATAATATTATTGGTATTAGGATACCTATTTTAAAAAAAATAGCTAAGGATATTAGCAAAGGTGATTACATAAGTTTTTTACAATATAATAAGGATAGTTATTATGAAGAGACTTTAGTATATGGATTTGTAATTGGATATATGAAAGATGTTAATTTAGTTGTTGATGACTATTTAGATAGATTCGTTAATAAAATTGATAATTGGGCTACTTGTGATTTATTTGTTAGTAATTTACATATTGTTTTAAAAAATAGGGATCTGTTTTTTAATTATATTGTTAACTGTTTTGAAACAAAAGAAAATAATTGGATATTTAGATTCGGATATGTAATGTTACTTAATTATTACATTTTGGATGATTATTTGGATTATATTTTTAAAATCTGTAATTTTTATCAGGGAGATTTTTATTATGTTAATATGGCGATTGCTTGGCTTATTTCTCTTTGTTATATTAAGTATCCTGATAAAACATTATGTTTTATTAAAGATAATAAATTAAATAAATTTACACTTAATAAATGTATTAGTAAAATTTGTGACAGTAAAAGAGTTAGTCTTGAGGAAAAGAAAATGTTAAAGGCATATAAAAAAAATAAGCAATATAAATAGAGCTTATTTTTTTCTTATTCGTTGTTTGGCTTCTTTAGTACTTAATAAATCTATTAATTCATAATTGGGATTTATGTATGATTTAAGCCAGTCTACTATTTTTATTTTGCGTCCTAGAATGTTTTTAATGGTATCTGTTAACTGATATTGTTTTGGTATATAAAATGTACAATCTTCTGGTGATTCTAGGACAATTTGTTTTATTAAATGATTATCTTGAGTTAAGGTTAAAGCATCATCATTAATGTGATATTCTGAATATGTATCTTGTATTAAGTTAATAATAGCCATTAGGGATGTGGGATCGACAGATAAATTACCATCATTCCAATTTGGCGATGTTAACAATGCTGATGCAATAACTGCGTCAATCTTTAATTCAGTTTTATAATCCATAATTCACCTCGATCTCTTTTACGTAGTTATATTATAATTCTTTGTAGTTAATTTGTCAAAATATATTTTACATGTTATAATACATGGCAAGGAGTGAGCCATATGGTAACTAAGAATAATATAATTGATAAGTATATGAAAGATGATGGTTATGTAGTCGTTGGTTGTTCAGCTGGTCCTGATTCAATGGCTCTTTTAAATATGATTATTGAGAGTAAGAAAGATAAAATTGTTTGTTGTCATATTAATCATAATGTTAGAAAAGAAAGCAAACGGGAAGAAGAGTACTTGCGAAATTTTTGTCTTGAAAAGGGAATTATCTTTGAAGTGATGGTAATTGATGGTTACCAAGAAAATAATTTTGAAAATGAAGCTAGAAAAAAGAGATATGCTTTTTATGAAAAAATTTTAAATAAATATCATAGTAAATATTTGTTCTTAGCTCACCATGGTGATGATTTAATAGAAACTATATTAATGAAAATAGTAAGGGGCTCTAATATTACTGGTTATAGTGGTATTAAGGAGACAACTTTATATAATGGCTATTATATTATAAGACCTCTTTTGAATTATACTAAAGATGATCTTATTATATATAATAATGAAAGAGGAATTAAGTTTTTTGTTGATAAAAGTAATAATGATATGAGATATACGCGCAACAGATACCGTAGAGTGGTGCTTCCTTTTTTAAAGAAGGAAGATGAGAAGGTTCATTTGAAATTTAGAGAATTTGCTAATACTTTGATTAAATATGATGATTTTGTTAAGGATATGGTTAAAGAATATATTGATAGGGAATATGATAGGCATACTCTTATTATTAGTAGTCTATTGGCTTTGCATCCTTTTTTAAGAGAAAATGTTATTTTTTATATTTTGAATGACCTGTATGATAATAAGTCCGATGTGGTAAAAAAAAGACATGTTGATAGTATTAATAAGTTAATTATGAGTAATAAACCTAATAGTGAAGTTATTTTGCCTAAAAATAAAGTTTGTCTTAGGGAATATGATAGGTTATTTTTGGGTAATATTATGAACAAGGGAGAAGACTATAAGTTTAAATTAAGTGATATTAATGTTATTGGAAAACATATTATTAAAAGTATTGATGATACTTTGGAAAATGGGAATGATATATGTAGACTTGATAGTTCTAAAATTAAACTTCCTCTTTATATAAGAAATAGAAAAAGTGGGGATTATATGATGGTTTTGGGACTTGGTGGTAAGAAGAAAGTTAAGGATATTTTTATTGAAAAAAAAGTTAAATTAAGAGAAAGGGATGAGTATCCTATTCTTGTTGATAGTGATGATAATATTTTATGGATACCAAATTTAAAAAAATCGCAATTTAATATTAAAAATGGGGAAAAGTATGATATAATACTTAAGTACTGTGAAAAGGAGGAAAATGATGAATAATAAAGCAGTTAAAAAAGGTTTATTTCCTTATGTATTTTTATTTGTGTTTATTATAGTTTGTCTATTTGTCTTTAAGATGTTTGACAGTAAAGTTAATGAGTTGACTTATGATGAATTTATTGAAAAGTTGAATAGTGGTACTATTACAGAACTTACTATAACACCTAAAACAAGGACAGATACATATGAGATTATTGGTAAACTTGATGGTTATGCAGAAAATGAGACATTTATTCTTAGTTTGCCTAGATCTGATGAATTTATTTCAAAGGTAACTGATGGAGAAGAACAACATAATTTTAAATTGACAATTAATACGGATCCTGAGGCTTCTTCATGGTTGCTTATTGCTATTAATGTACTTCCTATTGCTATACTAGCTGGAGCGACAATATGGCTTTTTACAAGACAAGTTGGTGGCAATAACAAGTCTATGGATTTTGGACGTAGTCGTGCTAAGTTATTAGAAGATGGTACTAAAACTACATTTAAAAATGTAGCAGGACTTACAGAAGAAAAAGAGGAAGTTCAAGAATTAATAGATTTCTTGAAAAATCCAAAGAAATTCCAAAGTATGGGTGCTAGAATTCCTAAAGGTGTTCTATTAGTTGGTCCTCCAGGAACTGGTAAAACTTTACTTGCTAGAGCTGTTGCTGGAGAAGCTAAAGTTCCATTCTATTATATTAGTGGTTCTGACTTTGTTGAACTTTTTGTGGGTATTGGTGCTTCACGTGTTCGTGATATGTTTAAGCAAGCTAAGATGAATGCTCCTTGTTTGATCTTTATTGATGAAATTGACGCTGTTGGTCGTCAAAGAGGAACTGGTTTAGGTGGAGGTCATGATGAAAGAGAGCAAACTTTAAATCAGCTATTAACTGAAATGGATGGCTTTGGTGCTAATGAGGGAATTATCATTATTGCTGCTACTAATAGACCTGATGTCTTGGATCCGGCTTTGCTTAGACCTGGACGTTTTGATCGTCAAGTTACTGTTGCTCTTCCTGATAAGAATGCTAGAGCTGAAATTTTAAAAGTTCATGCTAAAAATAAGATTTTAGATAAAAGTGTTACAATTGAAAATCTTGCTAAAAGAACTCCTGGTTTTAGTGGTGCTGACTTGGAAAATTTACTTAATGAAGCTGCATTACTTGCTGTTAGAAGAAACAAAAAAGCTATTTCTATGGCTGAAATTGATGAAGCTACTGATAGAGTTTTAATGGGACCCGCTAAGGTTACAAGAAAGTATTCTGAAAAGGAGAAGAAACTTGTTGCCTATCATGAAGCAGGTCATGCCGTTCTTGGTCTTAAATTGGACGGAGCAAATGATGTTCAAAAAATTACAATTATTCCACGTGGGCATGCTGGTGGATATACTATGATGACTCCTAAAGAAGAAGCTTTTAACTATACGAAGAAAGAATTGCTTGAATCTATTTCTGGTTTACTAGCTGGTCGTGTATCCGAAGAAATTGTATTTGGAGAAATTACAACTGGTGCTCATGATGATTTTAAGAAAGCTACAAAAATTGCAAGAAGTATGGTTACAGAATATGGTATGAGTGATCTTGGCCCTATGATGTTAGAGGAACCAAGTGGTAGTACTTTCTTAGGTAGAGATTATAATAAAAATAGAAATATTTCTGATACTGTTGCACATGAAATTGATGAAGAAATGCGAAAAATTATTAATGATTGTTATAAGGTTGCAACAAAAATTATTACTGAAAATAGAAAACTACTTGATTTAATTGCTAATACTTTATTAGAAGAAGAGACAATTACAAAAGAACAAATTGATTATCTTGTTGAACATGGTCATTTGGATAAGGATAATGAAGAGACAGATAATAAAGAGACAAATGATATTAAAGCAGATGAAAAAGTAGATGCTAATAAAAAAGAAGATAAAGATAAAAAGGACGATAAAAAAAGTACTAAATAGTTAATGTTTTAGTACTTTTCTTTTTGCTTTATGACTTCGGAATGTTTTTTGATAGTCTTGAGATAGATTTGATTCTATTTCTAAATATTTCTTAATTATTTCTTTAAATAATTGACAAGAATTATGTTCATCTAAATATTCTAATTTAATTAATAATTCTTCTTGTCCATGCTGAATTAAATATTCTTTTAAATGTTGATAATTAATTTTGGAATTAATTATTGCTTTTAAGGGATTATTTAGATAATTACAATATTTTTCATAATTTATTTTGCTTGTTAAATAGTGGCTTGATTGGTTAATCATTATTCCATATGAACAAGCATTTATTTTTTCTTTTAGTATTTCTTCATTTTGACCTTGATTGGATTTTTTTAAATCAATAGATATTATTGGTATTTCAAATCCTGTAATGGGTTCTATATATTTTATTTCATTTCCCTTTGTTTTACATATTACATAGATAGGGAATAATGGATTATACCTATCTGTTAAATAATCATTGGTTATTTTTTCATAATTTTCGTAACCTTTTGTGCGATAATATAATTGTTTATTTAATATTTTATCCATTTCTGCTCCTTCTTGTAAGAATTATTCTTCGTCATCTTCCATACGAATAATTAATTCACCATCTTTAGAATATAAATATTTTTCTCTTGCATAGCGTGCAATGTAAGTTGGATCTTCTAATTTTTGAACATCTGATTGAAGTGTTTTTTCTTCTTCTTGTAGTTCAACGATTCGATCTTCTAATTCTTTTTTTTCTTTTTTCATTTGTAAAATTTGATTTACATTACTAAAGAAATTATAGCTTAAGACACTAATGATACTGCCAAACAAAAGAAAGGCTACAAACATGCGACGTTTAGCTTTTTTAGTAATTACACTGTTTTTTTTCTTTGTCTTTTTCTTTGTCATCTTAGTGCCTCCTTTTTATTCATATGTTTTACATCTTATTCTTACGTTTACATTATAGCACATTTACTTTCTTTTGACAAATAGTTTACCTCTGACAATTTTTGCTATTATATAGCCAAGAGTGATACATAACAAAAAATAGACATGGACGATTCCATTGTTTATTTTTTTTAAAATAATAAAATATAATAAGGTATTTAACATGACAAATAGAAAACTATTGATAATTTTAAGGGGTATTTTATTGGCATAGATGAAATGACTGTTTATTTCTAATATAATATAGAAAAAAATGCCATATAAAAAAGAGAAAATTAGAGATATTATTTGTATTTTTAAGATCATTTGAATAGTTTACTTAAAAAGGTGTTCTCTTTATCTTTTTTACCATTAATATTGTCAAGATATGCCATACTGTCAACATGACCTTTAATTGATACATTACCTTGATAAGTATCTAATTTTATTATTTCTAATTCTTCTCCTTTAATAATTAAATATCCTAGAGTAGTCTCCATAAGAAATTCTTCTTTATCAAAACTTTCTATTTTTTTTACACCAGTTACTACAATGTTTTTTCTTTCGGATAAAGAAATACCATGATTAAAACTTGATTCTATTTCTTTTACTTTGTCCATAAATATCCTCCTAGATAATTGTATGAGGTATTTATTTTTTTATGATTGTTTCTTCCTGCTTAATGATATTTATGATTTTATTTATTATCTTATCTAGATCATCATTTATTATTTTATATTTATAAAAAGATACTTCATGTAATTCTTGATATGATATTTTCATTCTTTGTTCTATTTTCTCTTTGTTGTAATCTGATCGATTGGCAAGACGGTGTCTTAATTCATTCATTGTTGGGGGTAAAATATAAATAAGTATGGCTTCGGGATATTTTTCTTTAATTGATTTGGCACCATTGGTTTCTATTTCACTAATTATATGATAATTTTGTTCTATTTTATTTAAAATTGGTTTTAGGGGAGTTCCATAATATTCGTTATCGTAAACGGTATATTCTAGGAAATCTCCTTCTTTGATTTTTTTACTAAATTCTTCTTTAGTTAAAAAATAGTAATCTCTACCTTCTACTTCTCCTTCACGAGGTTTTCGTGTTGTAGCAGAAACTGAATAAAATGCATTTATTTTAGGTAATAATTTTTCAATAATTGTGGTTTTACCAACACCACTTGGTCCTGATATTACAATATATAATCCTTTTGTCATATTGTTTCTCCTCCTTTTATTCTACTTATTTATATTATATATTTTTTTATATATTATAGCAATATTTGTTTATATTTTTTTTATTCATTATCATTATATTATTTTATTAAAATTTATGTTATAATTTTGATATGAAAGGTTAGGGATAATATGCAGTTTGATAAAGCATCAAATTTTGGTATTAAGATATTTTCTATTATTTTAATGTTTGTTATTTTTTTTAGTTATTTTAATTTTTTTACTTCTGATTCTGAAGAAAGTACTGGTTTTAATGACTATGCAAGAATTACTGATATTGATTATAAAGCTGTATTAGTGGATGAACCTAATGATGGTGGTAAAGTTATTATTACTGAAAGATTAACTTATGATATTCATGCTGCTTCTAAAAATAATTTATATTGGGAATTATGGAGAGATCTTCCTGAAGATGAGGTTGATGGATTAAAAATTGATTATAAGGTTAATTATGTTAAACAGATAAATGAGGATGGTAGTGTAATTAATTATACTGAAAGTCCTAAATTGTATTGGGAAGATAGTGATTATGTATCTAGTCTTTATGGTCCTTATAAATGGTATCATAGTGTTGGACCATACAGTGAATATATGAGAAGGTATGAATGTGTATTTTTCTATGTTGATGGTCTTTATCGCGGGGACATTACTTTTGAAATACAATATGAAATGAATAATGCTGCACTTAAATATAGTGATGTATCAGAATTATATTTAACTATGTATTCTGAAGATACTATTAAATATTTAGATTCTTTTAAAGGTCAAATATTAATTGCTAATAAAGATATGCCTAAAGAAGGTAATTATTTAGCTCATACTTTTGGTACTAATAATTATACTTTTGCATTTGAAGAATCAGATACTTTAAATCCTGGTTATCATACTTTTATCTTTGATTTAGATAAAGATGATTTGAAGTTCAAATGGTATAATCAATTTATTGAATTTACTTTATTGTCTTATAATGAGGATAGGCATATTTTTACAGATTATGCCCCTGATAATATTTATTCTAACGATGTTTATTTGGATGAGGCATTAACCGCAATTAATGAATATGATCAAATAAAAGTAGATGCAATTGATATGAAAATTAAAGTATTATTAATTGCAATTGCCGGATCTATCTTATTGTTGTTCTTAACTTTTAGAAGGGATAGGAAGATTAGAAAACAACATCAATTTTATAAACCTACACAAGATATACAATATTTTAGGGATATTCCTAGTGATCTTGATCCGCATTTTGCTTCTGAATTAGTATTTATTAAAAATAAAAATAAAATTGATTTAGGTAATTCTTATTCTGCTTTATTGCTTAGTCTAGTTAGAAAGGGTTATATTGAACTTAAAAAAATTGATAGTAGTAAGGATTGGGTATTTGATAATATTTTGATAAAATTATTATATGAACCTATTAATAATATAACGACAATTGGATCGGTTAATTTTAAAAATAATGTTATTTTAAATAAAAATGATGATTCTATGATTAATAATAATGTTAGTAATAATACAATATCGGTAGATAATAATTGTGTTACTGAACAATTGAGATATAATATTAATGGTAAACAGTTAGAAATGCTTTCAGAAAATGAAGAAAGTTACTTTAATTTAATTGTTAAGTATGCTACAGTGGATACTATTACAATGAGTACTTTTCAAAAGAGGGTTTCTAATGATTATGTTAATACGGACATGTTTGTTAATTCTGTTAATAATTCTATTGTTAATATTGGTATTTCACAGGGCTATTTTCAAAAGGCTGATTTTAAGGGATTAAAAACAAAAACGAATTCATTAGCTAATAATTATATTGTCTTTGGTTTAGTTATTATGATTATTGGTAATTGGATAATGTCAATGACAAGACTAGATTTTGCATATGGTGCTTTATTTATTGTGGGATTAGTTATGATTTTATGTGGTTGTTATTTAAAGAAAAAGAAGAATAAGTATGTTTTATTAACTCAGTATGGTGAAGATGAATATGCTAAGTGGCGTGGATTATATAATTTCTTAAATAGTGCAACGTTAATGAATGAGAAAACAGTTATTGAACTTCCTTTATGGGAAAAATACTTAGTTTATGCTACAGCTTTTGGTATTTCTGATAAAGTTATTAAAGCAATTAAGATCCGTTGTCCTGATGTTTCTAATAGTATTATTTTAAGTAATAATTATTATTATTCACATAATTTTAGAATTTATGGTAGGTCTTTTAGGTCTGCAACTAATAGAGCAACGTTCGTTTCAAAAAGTATTAGATCAGGTGGTAGTACATTTTATGGTGGTGGAGGCCGCGGAGGCGGTGGTGGTGGCGGTGGCCACTAAAAAAGAATAATTCTTTGATAAGGAATTATTCTTTTTATATATAAAAATCTTGAGATTTAATATTAGATAAATTTATTTTTAATTTTTTTTCGATTAATTCTTTTGGATAAGTTTGATAGATGGTTGGGGATATATATTTTTCACTTTTTTTGATTATGTATTTATAGTCTTTAATGTCATCTGGAAAATAAATACCTCCCTGATTTGGATGTTTTAACATCCAACATACTGCTGATAAGGCTGACATGGAAACTGGAGTTATAGTAGGGGTTTGCCAAAATGATTTTTGTTTATGTTTATATAGATATGATAGGGTTACACGATTTCCTACCCATACAGGATTGAATTTTTTGCCAAGGATTAATACTCCAACATATTCTGTACCAGATGATATTTTTTCTTGATAAGCTATTTCACTATTAATAGGATAAATATGGCCTCTTATAATACTTTTGCCGTTTGGATCGTCAATATCTTTAGGTTTACCTTTTAATGGATGAGGATAATTATTTACTTTTGAATCCTTCATATATTTAGTGGCATAAGGGCATGGTTTATAAATAAACATAACTGATGGCCGATATATGGTTTTATTATTATTTTTTACTTCTAGGTTTTGAGCAATAGTAATAGTCTCTTCATGAGGAACTAAATATCCTGAAAAAAGACCATTGGGGTAATAGGTTTGACATTGAGTATCAACCGCTAGGGCTTGATATTCGACAAAACCTCGATCTAAGTCTAAGAGGTTGCATTTATTTTTTAATAAGGTTTGATCATTGGTTCCTAAAATTTGAGTTGCTTCACTTAATAATTCAAAAAAGAATGAATCAATACACCAAGTATTTATTAATTTGTCTTTTTGATATGGTTCATTTATTTCTTGTAAATCAATATCGTTAACATGAATCATTGTTACTTCAAGAATTTGAGCTATTTTATTAAATTTATTTTCTTTTAATAATTTTATTAATTGTTTATTTTTTTTAAACTGTGTTTTTACTATATATTCTAAAGCTATTTTGGTAAAATGAGATACAAGACCAGGATTATTCCCATGATGAAGGACAATGGGATGAGCAATATTTTGATATTGTTCTTTTAAATTATTCTTGATAATATTTTCATTAAAAATACTATACCAGTTTTCTGGCCAATCGGCTTCCCCTGTATTTAAATACATAATATTATTTTCAGCACACCACTTGCATATATCTTTTGTCCCAATGGTGTCAGCAAAATCAATCAATAAGTCACCTGATGATAAATATTGGCTAAATATTGTTGAATAGTTATCTTTATTTATATCATATACATAAAAATTAGAGGATATTCCGCCTAGATTTATGTATGATGCAAATTCACTTTTATCTCTAGTAATAACAATATAGTTATTTTCATTATACTTTATTTCTTGAGATATTTTTTCAAAGAAACTTTTTCCTACTGCTCCAAAACCAAATTGGACAATTTTTCCTGAATATTTAATCATAAATCACTTCCTTAATTTTATCTCATATGGCTCTTCATAACCATTTGTGTAGAAAATTTTTAATTGTTTTTTTTGAAATGAAATGAGAATTTTTTTTAGATCTTGATTTATTTTGGATGATCTTACTATGATTTTGGTTATTTCTTTCTTTAAAAAATATTCTGCAGATGGTAGGTCTTGGTGATAGATATCCCAACTATTATCAAATATGGACTTATTTGTTTTATATCTATTTAATCTGCTTTCATCTAAGAGAAAAGCGGGAGGAGCATCAGTTTGTAATGGTATATTTAATAATTGATATGCACCCCATATTAGTAATGGCTCTATTAAGGTATTATCAGTTGTACTTTTTGTTCCTAAAGGTGGATTTGTTCCATTAAAAATGGGAATAGGGCGGTATCCTATTATAGCTAAAGCTATTCCTTCTTTAATACTTTCAATTCCATTTATATCAATAATTAAAGCAGTGTTCTTTTCAATATTATGAATATAGTTAAGTTTGGGAATTGTATAATTTATTGCTTCATGGTGAGGAAGATTATTGCTAATATTAATAAAAGGAACTGGTCTTACCCAGTCTACCCATGCTTTGCCATAAGGGGCCCATATTTGATATATTTTTTTACTGTTCATGATTGTTACTCCTCTCAATTACAACTGGTATATCTTCGGCATCGGAATCTATTCTTGGTTTCGTACTTATTCTGGCATAAAAACCTGCATGGTGTCCATCAATGGTATATGATCCTAAGCAAACATGATATTTGGTTCCCTCGGGGGTACATAATGGTTTGCTATTGAATTTTTTTTGAGCAATATATTTTTGTGGATGTTTATGAAAATCTTTTATGATACTTTGATATTCTTCTATGGTACATGCATCTTTAATGGATATATTTTCTCCGACACGACCGTAGGCTGGTTTATAAATATATTCTTCCCCTTTTGCTTGTTTTACTTCAAGTGTATTTGGTAATAATTTTTTCCATGTTAATAATTTTATATTATTTTTTTCTAATAATGGCCATATTAAGGGAAATCGTTTTGTTTGGGCAAAAATAGCAATTGGATGATTACATGATGGAGTAATGGTATTGAAATAACCAGACCAAGTTTTGGGTTTTATATCAATTAACCATTCAATGGGAGTAAAGCGAAAAATGAAATCTACTTTTTCTTGATGATTATCTAGAATGCTAAAAGCTTCTTTATTAATAAATTTTAGGTGATCGGCTGCTCCATATAATGATTTGTACCCTAGTGATGCCATTTTATCACCAAGATACTGCATAACTTGACGGTCATCGCTATACGATGTACAATGAACAAACATTATTGTTCCTTTATTTTTTATTTTTTGGGAGATGGTTTGGGCTAATTGATTACCAAAATTGATACTATAGTATTTTTTATTACCGAGGGTTTTAATAGCTAATTCTGGTAGTAATGATGCTTCTGCAAAACCACCTGGAACATCACTATTTACTTCACTTATGACCCAGTTGTTTTCAATAGTGGGATGAAAGTCATAACGCATTAAACGTATATGTTTATTTTTATCGTAATTTGACATACTTTTTAGTTCTTTATATATTTGGGGAGACAGTTTAAGAATTTTAGTAAGATGTAAATGACTGTTTAAAAATATTTCTGAGGCTTGAGTTTCAGAATCTAAATTTTCGGTTAACTCCGCGATTTCATGATATTCTTTTTCATTTAAAACGAGAACATATTTAGACAAAGTATTATTATCTAAAAATTGAGGATCCCATTTATAACAATCAAAGATGGCATTGATTCGATATTCTTCAAATTTTTTTTCAGGAATGCGGACTAACTTCATATTTTTACCTCTTTTCTGCTTTATTTGAAATGTTTTTTTTCATGATAAGTCTAATATGAAATACATTTTAATTATAACAAAATATGTAGTTTTATACAAGTTAGGTGGGAATATTATTTTAGATATGAAAATTTATTTAAATTTTAAAAGGAAGTATATATTTGGTAGGAATATAATTTTTAAAATAGTATTTTTAAATAAATATGATATGCTATTTAGAATAAGATATAATATATTATATTTTTTTAGTTGCGAATAGCATATTTCATATGTTATAATAGGGCATATGGAAAAAATTAGGAAGGAAGTTTATGATGGAAAGATATGCAAAATTATATTTTAATGATCATATTTATATTTATAGATATGATAATTCTTTTAGGGATCATCCTTTATTGGGTAGATATCCAGAAATTAGGAATTTAATGATGGATTATTCTGATTTTTTAATGAAAAATTTGGTTGATAAGGATGATGATTACCAAGATAAGTTAATTGAATTTGAACAGCTAATTGATGTTAATTTAAATGAAAATGGATTAGATAAATTTTTTATTGTTAAATTAGTTAAAGAATATTATCCTAATTGGTTTATCGTACAAAATATTAATTCAGATGAACTATTTGTTGTTAGCACTGATACTTTTGGAGCGAGAGAAGTTAGAAATTTTAATATGGAAAAAAGAAGAGTAAAAATGAAAATTAAGTAATATAATGGTTTTACCATATTTTACACATAATTTTATTATATAATTAGTTAGAGGAGGATTTTATGAAAATTTATAACTCACTTACTGACAAAATAGAAGAATTTAAACCTATTCATGAAGGTAAGGTTTCAATGTATGTCTGTGGACCTACGGTTTATAATTATGTTCATATTGGAAATATGCGTCCTGTTATGACTTTTGACATGGTATATAAATATTTTAAATATTTAGGATATAATGTTATGTATGCTTCTAATTTTACTGATGTTAATCCTAAAATTATTGCGGCTGCGAAAGAAATGAAATTAACAGAAAGAGAAGTTGCTGATAAATTTATTAAGGCATATTTAGATGATTTACAAAATTATAACTGTAGTGAGATTGATAAGAGGCCTAGAGTTATTAACCATATGGAGGATATATTTAATTTTATTTCAAAATTAATTGACAAGGGATATGCTTATGTTAATGATGGGGATGTTTATTTTAGAATTAGTAAAATTGATGACTATGGTATTTTATCTAATCAGAATAAAGATGAACTTAATTCTGGAGCAAGAGTTGATATTGATGATAAAAAAGAGAATCCTCTAGATTTTGCTTTATGGCGTAAAACGGTAGATGGAGAGCAATTTGATTCTCCTTGGGGTAAAGGAATTCCTGGTTGGCATACGGAATGTGTCGTTATGATTAATAGTATTTTTGGTGATAAAATTGATATTCATGGTGGTGGTGTTGATCTTAAGTTCCCACATCATGAAAATGAAATTGCTCAAAGTATGGCTTTAAATAATAATCATTTAGCGAATTATTGGATGCATAATGGGCATATTAATGTTGATGGGGAAAAAATGAGTAAAAGTCTAGGTAATTTTATTTTAGCTAAAGATTTTATTAAACTACATAAACCTAATGTTATTAAAATTGCTTTATTTAAGACCCACTACCGGTTACCACTTAATTTTACTGATGAATTATTTAATGAAGCTAATACTATTAATGAAAAAATATATAATGCTTTAAAACAAGCTAATGTTAAAATTAATATGGAGAATTTGAAATATAATTTGATGATAAAAGATAGTATTTTTGAAGAATATATGAATGATGATTTTAATACTCCTAATGTTATTTCTTACTTATTAGAATTAGTAAAATTACTGAATAATGATGTTAGAAATAAAGGTGAAATGGTATTAGAATATGCTAGTAAGATACTTGTTATAACAGATATTTTGGGACTTAAATATGATTTGGTTGAATTTAATGATGAAGATAGAGATAATTATAATAAATGGTTAGAATATAGAAATGATAAAGATTTTGCACAAGCAGATGTTTATCGTGATAAATTAATACAAAAGAATATTTTATAGTGATTGAGAGGTGATAAATTGAGTACTGTTGTTATTAATTATTTGATACTTATTATAAGTATGGTTATTACGATTGCAGCTCAAGTATATATTAGTAAGTGTTATAATAAATTTAAAAATATTGGTAATCAAAAGGAAATAACGGGATTTGAAGTTGCTAGGCAAATTCTTGATAAAAATGGTCTTAGTAACATTCATATTGTTGAAACAAAGGGTGAACTTAGTGACCACTACGACCCGAAAAGAAAAGTCATTAGATTATCAAAAGATGTTTTTAATGGTAGTTCTATTGCTTCAGTTGCAGTAGCAGCTCATGAATGTGGGCATGCTATTCAAGATAAGAATGGTTATTGGTTTTTAAAATTTAGAAATTTTATTGTACCTTTTGTTAATTTTTGTTCTAAAATTGGTTATATTGCTATATTTATAGGTATTATTGCTAGTTTATTTGATATTGCTATGTTTGGTATTATATTGCTATGTGCTTTGCTTGTGTTTCAATTAATTACATTACCAGTTGAATTTGATGCTTCAAATAGAGCTTTAAAAGAAATTGAAAAAATTAAATTATTGGATCGTAATGAACTTAATCAAGGTAAAACGATGTTAACGGCGGCTGCCTTAACATATGTTGCATCACTTGTTACAACTATTCTCGAGGTACTAAGATTATTCTTAATTGTAAGTGGAAATGATCGAGATTAAAAAAGGAAAGTTATTTATTTTTTGACTTTCCTTTTTTATTGTTAATAGAAGCTTTTATGAATGAATCGAAGAGAGGATGGGGTCTAGTTGGACGACTTTTAAATTCAGGATGAAATTGACTGGCTATGAAATGGGGATGATTTGGATATTCAATTATTTCTACTAAATTGCTTGATGGATTTATGCCAGAAAAAACTAATCCATGTTGAGATAATATTTCTTTATAATTATTGTTAAACTCATAACGATGACGATGTCTTTCTTGAATTAACTTTTTACCATAATCTTGATAAGCTAAAGTGTTTTCTTTTATTTCACAGTCATAGTTTCCTAATCTTAGGGTTCCACCCATGTTAATAATTGATTTTTGATCAGCCATAAGATCGATAATGGGATTTTTACATAATTCATCAAATTCTGTAGAATTAGCATCTTCAATATGACAAACATTTCTAGCAAATTCTATGACCGCTAATTGCATACCTAGACAAATTCCTAAAAAGGGGATATTGTTTTCACGAGCATATTTGATGGCTTTTATTTTACCTTCAATACCACGATTACCAAAACCACCTGGAACAATTATACCTTTGCTATTTTTAAATATTTCTGATAAATTATCAATATGTTCTAATTCTTCACTATCAACCCAATTAATATTTATTTTAGTGTTATATTTATATCCAGCATGTTTTAGAGATTCTACAACGGATATATAAGCATCATGTAATGATACGTATTTTCCTACTAAAGCTATTTCTATTTCATCTTTGAGATTGTCAACAGTATTAATTAGTTTTCTCCATGCTTCTAAATTACTTGTATTTTGATGTAAATCTAGTTGTTTTAAAACTATTTCATCCATGTGCTCATTATAGTAATTAATTGGTATTTGATATAAGTTAACAACATCGACGCTATCAATTACATTTTCTTTTGGGACACTACAATATAGGGATAATTTTGCTTTGATATTATCTTCTAAAGGTACTGGAGTACGACAAACAATAATATCTGGCTGAATACCCATACTTCTTAATTCAATTACACTATGTTGAGTTGGTTTTGTCTTTAATTCGTTTGAACCATAGATATATGGTACTAAAGTAGCATGAACAAACAAAGTATTGGTTGCACCTTTTTCATTTCTTACTTGCCTTAATGCTTCAATAAATGCTTGTGACTCTATATCACCAATAGTACCGCCAATTTCAGTAATTACTATATCAGCTTTACTAGTTGTTCCTGCTTCATATATTTTATTTTTTATTTCATTAGTAATGTGGGGAACTATTTGGACAGTTGCTCCTAAAAAGTCGCCACGTCTTTCTTTTTCAATGACAGACTTGTATATTTTTCCTGTTGTTATATTGGATGTATAGTTTAATTCTTCATCAATAAATCTTTCATAATGGCCTAAATCTAAGTCTGTTTCAGATCCATCGGCCGTTACGAAAACTTCACCATGTTGGTAAGGAGACATTGTTCCTGGATCTACATTGATATATGGATCAAATTTTTGCATAAAGATTTTATAACCACGAGATTTTAACAATAAAGCTAAACTTGAAGCGGTAATACCTTTTCCTAATCCTGATACAACACCTCCTGTAACAAAAATGTACTTTGTCATAAAAAAACACCTCTTTCTTTGTGAGAGGCATAGGCTCTATTTAATTATAGCATGGTTATTTTTAAATGTAAATTTTATTATGAATTTTTTTACGAAAAATGATAAACATTGTTATAATTTTAATTTTTGAATATATGAAATTTACAGTTCTCAAGGCTCTGATTTGCTTATTTACTTGTTTTTTGATATAATACATTTATGACGAGGTGATTTTATGAAGATTACAAGTATTGAGCTTGTTATCTCTGCAGTTAGAAGAAGTCAATATCCTGAAGATAATAAACCAGAGTTTTTACTAGTAGGAAGAAGTAACGTTGGAAAAAGTAGTTTTATTAATACTTTAATTAATAGAAAGAATTTTGCTAGAACATCATCTAGGCCTGGAAAGACACAAACTCTTAATTTTTTTAAAGTTAATGATGAGTTTTATTTTGTTGATGTACCTGGATATGGTTTTGCTAAAGTTAGTAAGAAACTAAAAAATAAATTTGGTTTAATTATTGAAGATTATTTAGAAGTTAGAGAGAATTTAAAAAGAGTCTTTATGTTAGTTGATTTTAGACATAAACCAACAGAGGATGATGTTTTAATGTATAATTTTTTGAATTATTAT
This sequence comes from uncultured Bacilli bacterium, assembly GCA_944363595.1. Lineage (GTDB taxonomy): Bacteria > Bacillota_I > Bacilli_A > RF39 > UBA660 > CALVUN01. Next base: position 5,235 of record CALVUN010000068.1, on the reverse strand, counting down.
AAAATACCTGTAACGGTTATTGCTACTAAAGCTGATAAAGTTAAGAAAAGTTCATTTGAAAAAAATAAGAATATTATTATTAAAACGTTGGGAATTAGTAACGATGATTTGGTATTGTTTTCTACTATTACAAAAATTGGAAAACAAGAAGTTTTTAATATTATTGATAAAGAGGTTAATGGTGAGTAGCCTCTTTTTTATTTTAGAATAAACTATTTTAGGTGAAGTTATGTTTTATAGTGTTATTGATAAAAATAAATCTTTATTGAAAATACCTAAATGTATACTAGGTGATATTGACATTTATAATAGAGATGATATTGAAGATTTTGTTAAGATTGTTATTGTTAAGATTCTTAGAAAAAGAAAAATTAAAGGAATGGTATTTTTAGATATTTATATTGATTTGTTTTATGGAATGATAATTGAAATTGAGAATAGGAATTGTGATGATATTGATGATAAAATTGATGTCAAGATTGTTTTTCATATTGATAGTTCTTTTTTATATGAAATTGATTATTTTATGGTTAAAGATAATGATTTACATGGGCATACTTTATATTATTATGATAATAAGTTTTATTTAGAAATTAATCATGATATTGATGATGGGTTATTTTGTTGTTTATTAGAAGCTAGGGAAATTATATACAAGGATTTGAATACGATAAGGAAGGGTGTTACCATTAATATTTAGGCTAGCTATATTTATTTTTTTTTGGTATAATATTGGTAAATTGTGAGGTGATTTTTATGCGTATGAGTACAGTTGCTTTAGTTGGTCGTCCTAATGTGGGTAAAAGTACTATTTTTAATCGCTTAGTGGGAAAAAGAATATCAATTATTGATGATACACCTGGTGTTACAAGAGATAGAATTTATGGGGATGTTGAATATAATAATTTTAAATTTCATTTGATCGATACAGGTGGAATTGATGTTTCTGATGATACATTTAATGATGAAATTAAAATTCAAGTGGCAATTGCAATCGATGAGGCGGATATTGTTGTTTTTATTGTCGATGGAATGACGGAACTTAATCAAAATGATTATGTTGTTAGGGATATGCTTAAAAAAGCAGGAAAAGATGTTATTGTTGCGGTTAATAAGATTGATAATACTAAAAGAGAAGACAATATTTATAACTTTTATGAACTGGGTTTTGATAAGGTAATTGGAGTATCAGGAGAACATAATATTGGAATAGGGGTATTGTTAGATGAAATTACTTCTCTACTTAAGCCTTCTGTTGATAAGGAATATGAGGATAATATTATTAAATTTTCTATCATTGGTCGTCCTAATGTGGGGAAGAGCAGCTTAGTTAATGCTCTTTTGAACGAAGATAAAGCTATTGTGTCTGATATTGCAGGGACTACTAGGGATGCTGTTGATACTCCTTTTAAATATGAAGGAAAAGATTTTGTTGCAATTGATACGGCAGGTATTAGAAAAAGTGGAAAAATTTATGAAAATATTGAAAAATATAGTGTTATTCGTAGTATGAAAGCTATTGAAAGAAGTGACGTTTGTGTGCTTGTTATTGATGCTTTAGATGGTATTAAAGCTCATGATAAGCATATCGCTGGTTATGCTTTAGAAGCTGGTAAAGCGATGGTTATTGTTGTTAATAAATGGGATGCTGTAAGTGATAAAAATGATATTGCTAGTTACACTAAATTAATTAGAAAGGAATTTCAGTTTATTACTTATGTACCAGTTGTTTTCTTATCAGCTTTAACTAAAAAAAGAATTCATACTTTAATGCCTGAAATTATTAGGGTATATGAAAACTCTAAGAAAGAGGTTAAGACAAGTGTTTTAAATGATGTTATTAGAGATGCTGTTTTATTAAATCAACCTCCTAGTTATAAGGGTAAGAGATTAAAAATTTATTTTGTTAGTCAAACGGGAATACAGCCTCCTAAATTTACTTTTAATGTTAATAATAAGGGACTTGTTCATTTTTCTTACGAAAGATATTTGGAAAATAAGATAAGAGAAAATTTTGATTTTGAAGGTACCCCTATTGTTATTCAATTTAAAAGTAAGGGAGAAAATTAAAATAACATATTTAGGCCTTTTACATAAAATATTATTGTAGGAGGTTTTTTAATGGCTTTTTCAGATAATTTTTTTAAAAAAATTGAAAAGAAAACTAATGTTAATAAAGAAACTATTTTATCTTTGGCATCTAAGTTACAACAAGGTGATATGAAAAATGAAGATACTTTAAAAGAGGTTATTAGAGATATTTCTAAAATGACGGGAAAAGAGGTCTCTAAAGAAAAGGAATAAAAGATTATTAATGCTGTTCTTAATAATCAAGTTCCTAATAATTTAGATAAGTATTTGGATTAATGGGTAATATTATTATTGGAATTGTTGGACGTGATGAAGTTGTCAATGGAACGGTAATACAAGGAATTGTTAAAAATAATTTAAAATATTTGCATAATAGATGTAGTTATATTGGAATTATTTCTTTTGATAATGATGATAGTATTGACTATGATGTTTTGAATTTATGTGATGGGATTATTATTCAAGGTGGTTGTGATATTTTTCCCTATCATTTTCAAATTGTAGATTATGCTATTAAGAATAATATTCCTTTAATGGGTATTTGTATGGGACATCAAATTATGGGTTTATATAGCCTTAAAAAAGATGAAAATGAATTGGTTAAGGTTGATAACCACTATAGTAAAGATAAAAGGCATCTTATTAATACTGTTCCAGGAACTTATTTGGAAAAAATATTGGGTGAAAAGTTAATGGTTAATTCTAGACATTTGTATTGTATTCCTAAAGTTAATAAGCCATTTATAGTAAGTGCTAATAGTAGTGATGGAGTAATTGAGGCTATTGAATGGATCGATGATGAACATTTTTTAATTGGTGTTCAATGGCATCCGGAAGATCTGGATAATATGGATAATCTTTATAACTTCTTTATTAGTGAAGTAGTGAAAAGAAGACTTAAAAATTTTTAGTCTTTTTTTTATATTTAGTTATATTTTAAGTTATATAGAATATGATTTAATGAATAAAAGAAAAGAGGTAGATTATGGAAAAAATTGATGTTATAAAAAATATTGCGGAAAGAACAGGGGGAGATATTTATCTAGGTGTAGTTGGTGCGGTTAGAACAGGTAAATCTACATTTATTAGAAGATTTATGGAAACTCTTGTTATTCCAAATATTCCTGATGAAATTGAAAGAAAAAGGGCTTTAGATGAGTTACCACAAGCGGCTGCTGGTAAAACGATAATGACAACGGAGCCAAAATTTGTTCCGGCGACTGCTACAAAAATTATGATCGATGATTTTAGTGCTAATATTAGAATGATTGATTGTGTTGGGTATGTTATTAATGCAGCGAAGGGATATGAAGATGAGAATGGTCCTAGATATGTTATGACTCCTTGGTATTCTGAAGCAATTCCTTTTGTGGAAGCCGCGGAAATTGGGACAGAAAAGGTTATTAAAGAACATTCAACAATTGGAATTGTTATGACTACTGATGGCTCTATTGGTGATATTCCTAGAAATGAATATTTAGAAGCTGAGGATACTGTTATTACTGAACTTAAGAGTTTGAATAAACCTTTTATTGTTATTTTAAATTCTGCTCATCCAATGTTACCAGAAACTGAAAAACTAGCAGAATCTATGAAAGAAAATTATGGTGTACCTGTTATTCCTATTAGTGTTGAAAATATGCAAGAAAGAGATATGTATGGTATTTTAAAAGAGGCGCTATACGAATTTCCTGTTGAGGAAGTTAAAGTTAATATGCCTGATTGGATTGCTGTTTTAAAACATAATCATAATATTAAAAAAACTTATATTGATAAAATTAAAAATAGTGTTGTCGAAGTTAATAAACTTAGGGATATTGATAAGATTAATCAAGCTTTTACAGATTGTGAATATATTAGTAAAGCTTATTTATCTGATGTTAATGCCTCGACGGGAGAAGTTACAATTAATTTAGAAGCTCCAAGTGGTTTATATGATCAAGTATTAAACGATATTATTGGTACAGATATTACTTCTAAAGCTAATTTGTTATCTCTGTTTCAAGAATTTAATGAGGCTAAAACTGAATATGACCAAATTAAAGGTGCATTAAAGATGGTAAAACAAACAGGATATGGAATTGCTGCACCTACACTAGCTGATATGAATTTGGAAACACCAGAAATTATTAAACAAGGTGGTAGATATGGGGTTAAGTTAAAAGCTAAAGCTCCATCAATACACATAATATGTACAAAAAGGAAGCGTACTCATTTGAGAGATTGCTTCCTTTTAAAAGATATGAAAAACATACTATTACCTACTATGTAGATGTAGACATTTCTATAAAACAATATAATTAATTTTTAACATTAATTTTTTTCACAACAATTATACCATTAAATACTATAATAGAAAAGATTTAAATCAAAACTTATAATACATTATCACAATATCATCTTTATTAAGATACCCTTGATAATGTGCCTAAAACTTTAGCATAATTAGTATAAATCATTAAATTATTAACCAAACATATCACCAGAATTAATCTGGATAATCCCTGTGATTCGTTTTATAAAAATTAATATAAATATATATCTTAATCGTTTCGTTTAAATTTGGTATATAAAAATACACAATAAAGATATAAAATAAAAATAACTATTAGATTATAAATATTCATATTTATTATCATAATGTTATTTTAATATATTTTATATCAGTGGCTACAGACCCCAGTCATCAAATAGATGTGGGTCTTTTTTAATTTTATAATTCTCAAGATTAGTAATGACAGAAGCTTTAAAATAAGATAATAAATTTTGTATTGGATTATTATTTTCATCATTATATTTGTTATTCATTATGTGTTTAACTACATAATTAACTACACATATTACATCTTTGTAATTTTCTTTATTAAGTAAGTCAGTTAAGAAATAATCATAAGAGAATATATCTATATTGTTTAGTTCAATAAATTTCAAATCTACAAGTGACTCTGTTAGAAAACATAGATTTAATTTTGTTTTATCTATATTTATCTTATTATCTATAGTATTTATATATAGAGGCTCTTTTACCAATAGTGGTGAAATGTCCTCTGGATTTTGACTAAAAGTATTACATTTATTACTATTGTTATCACTATCCACAGTACAATTTTTAACCACTGGATTAGAGAAACTAGGATTTATAGT
>CALVUN010000067.1 GCA_944363595.1 uncultured Bacilli bacterium | reverse complement strand
GAATTAAAACTTGCTAATAATAGTACTTTATTTTTAGAAAATGGTACTAATTTACTTGAAAAGTTTTATAGTTTGAAAATCGATGATGATAGTGAAGAGGTGGCAACTGTTACTATTGATAATGATGCGGTTACGAGAAATGTCAATAATAGAGTATATATGCTTGAAGGTAAAAATTTAAATATCGCAACTAACGAAGCTGTTACAACTTATGGTGAGGTCAAAGGTATGACATTTTTTGGAATGTATCAATTAGATAGAAATGATGAGGTTATAACTGCTTACTTTGATAATAAGTATAATCAAGGTGATTCGGTTGCTTCTGGTGAGTTTTATACATTTACTTCTGGTAGTTATGCTTTAGGTATGCATAAGAATAATCATGACATTACTAAAGATGGTTTTTATAGTAATTATGAAAATGAAGAAAATGAAGGGGTTATTGAGGTTAAGTATATTGAACCGACGCCTAGTGATGCAAGTTATTATATGTGGGTTGTTGGTGAGACGGTTACTACTTATGAACTTTCTTTAACAGCTTCTAGATATTCTACTTTGGGTACTTATGAACTTCCTTTGGTTACATCTACTAAAGCTAATACGACTTTTGAAATATTAGGATTTAACTATCAAGATTTGGAAGATGGTTTTAAATTAATTAATCCTGATGATATTGATAGAATAAACACTGAAGGTAATGCGGATAATGAGATGGGTTTAAGAATGGAGGCTTCTAATACTGGTTTTGTAACGGTTGGATCTACTGATTTTATGACTGATGAGGATACTCCATATGTTGGTACAACTAATTATAAATCAGAAAACTCTAGTAATGTTCCTAGTTTTATCTTTTATCTATATCATTCTAAAAATTTAACTATGGATAGAAAACTTGGTACGGTAGTTATATCTTTAGTAGCTATTACACCAATTGATGATTTGAATAATGAGGTTACAAGAATTAATATTAATGTTAATTTAAGTTCAGCTTTATATACAGATAATCAATATGAAGGTGCAATGAGGCCAGGTGAAAGTTATGATTTATTTGCATCTACTGCTACTAACATAACTAATAAATCTAAGTTAAGTGCTTATTATTCTCTTTATATGGAATCGGATGATGGATTTTATAAAGATGGTTATAATCATGCTTTAGTTTCTAATTATGTACTTCCTTTGAAAACAAAAATTACGATGATAGATTTAGGTGGAGACAGTCCAGTTTATTATTATAAAGTAATTGATGAAGAAGATGTTACTAATGCTCAAAATGAATTTAATTTATATGGTGAAAGTTCTTATCATTTAACTGATTTTGTTAAAATGGGTTCTACTAGTTTGGATAATAATTATAAGGAAACTAATGATTATTATGATGAGAATTTGGGTATTGTTCACGAGGAATTTATATTCATGTTAGATTTTGGTGATACGGATATTAGTGGAGATAAACTTAATAATAGTTTACTTATGGAACTTAGAAATAAGGATAATCAAACTTTAATTAGTGTTTTAGGTATCCAGCACGCTAATTTGACTTATTCATTATATGATAATTCTAGTGCGGCTATTGATATTAGTGGTACTTTGAGTGAAAATCCTATTTATATTGGCGATAAGGTTAATTTGGATTTAACGGCTAATTTTGTTTCTCCGGTCTCTTCTGGAGTTCAAATTACGGATACTACTTATTATGATAAGAGATTAGGGGTTAAAATTACTATTTATGATAGTAATAATAATCAGTTAAATAATAGTAGTTTATTTGGACTTAGTTATGAACTAGATGGGGTTATTTATTATCCTAGAATGGATGGAACGATTCGCATTCCTTTGGCTGATAGAGTAGCTAATGTTTATAGCAGGCTTAAAATTAATACGGCTGGTTCTAATTTAAATAGTGGTAATTATAAGATGAAGATTGAATCTTTTGGTTCACCTGATGGTATTTATTATGGTTATGCTTCTTCTGATAGTTATGAAATACCTTTTACTGTTATTAATAGTAGGTATGGTTTAGATGTTAAATTAAATGATAATTTGAAAATTATCGATAAAAAAACTGGAATGGTAGATGGTAATAATGCTTTAGTATTTAATATGAAGTATTCTTCTAATTTAGCTAAGCCGAATATTAGAGTAAGTTTATATAGAAGAGATTATAATGATATTTATGACATGAATTATACAAAGGTTAGATTATTAGATTATATTACAAATAATTTAGTGGATACTGGTGGATACAGTTATATGTTTGAAGAAAATCCGACTGACAATTTAAATAAGACTTTGTATTTAAAAGATAATTTGGTGAGTGGTACTTATAAATTTGTCTTTAGTTTATATGATTCTAATGTTTATATAGGTGATGCGGAAGAATATGTTATAATAAAATAGGAGGCGAGTTATGACTGATACTAGTGAGTTAATTAAAGCTTATGAAGAGATAATGAAATATATTAAAGAGCTTAAAGAATTAAAAGATAAAGTTGGTGATGTGTGAGTGCTGGAAGGTTTAAAAAAAGAATATGCCCTTCATATGGAAGTGATTAATAGTTTACCTATTAATAATGAGAAGAATAAAAAACAATATATTTTAGAAGTTGATAAATTAATTAAAAATTATGAAGAAAAGGCTAAAAA
>CALVUN010000066.1 GCA_944363595.1 uncultured Bacilli bacterium | reverse complement strand
TGCTATTATTAATGGTGTCTCACCATACTTATTTCTAGCATTAATATCACACCCACTTAACATATACATTCTAGCAATATTATTAATATTCTTATTTATCATTAACATAAGACCAGTATTACCATTAGTATCTCTTATTTCTGTATCTGCTCCATTTAATAATAAATCTTTTACTTTATCAATATCAATATCATCACTACTAATCTCTTTAAATAATTCAACACCTAATTCATATCTTTCTTCATCACTAACTTTCTTTATACTATCCCCTAATACTTCATCACTAATAATAATTCTAGCTTTACAATCAAATAACTCCCTTAATTCATCTTCATTATAATTAGCTAAATAACAACCTTTTCTAATTATAATTTCAGATAAATTATTACAACAACAAAAAGCATAATTTCCTATTTTTTCTAATGTACTAGGAAAAAATAATTTTTTTATATTAGTAAGAGAAAAAGCATAATTTCCTATTTCCTCTAATCCTTCATTTAATTTTACTTCTTCTAAATGTGCACAATTACTAAAAACACTAGAACTGATAATTTTTAAAGAATTTGGACATATTATTCTTTTTATATTTGTATTACCAAAGGCACATTTTCCAATTTTTTTTAACCCATCATTTAATACAACTTTTTCTACACGAAAATAATATTGAAAAGCAAAACTTTCTATTTCTTCTAATGTACTAGGACATATAATAGAAGTAACATATATACTAATATTCTGTTTAACCCAACCATTATCTATTTTAGTTATCCCCTCAGGTATTATATATTGCATCCTAATCACCTTCTTCTAACTTTAATTATATCATCATTTTTACCAGTACCATTATTTAATTTATCATTAATTGCTCTTGTTAATAATATATTACGTGTCATAATAGCCATATCAATTGCTCTCTCATCAAATACTGTCTCAATATCTAATATACAATCTCTATTAATTAATTCCAAAGCAATACTATTATTATTATTTCTACATGCTATAAATAAAGGTGTTTCATTATATTTATTTCTAGCATTAATATCACATCCACTTAACATATACATTCTAGCAATATCATTAACAAACCTTCTTGTCATCAACATAAGACCAGTATTACCCTTATCATCTCTAATCTCCGTATCAGCACCATTTAACAATAATTCTTTTACTTTAAGAGAATTAATCCTATTCTTATTAATTTCCTCAAATAATTCTACACCTAATTTATATCTTTCTTCATCACTTATATTTTTAATACTATCAAATTGATTATTATCTACTATTTCATCACTGACAATAATTTTAGCATTATTATCAAATATATCTCTTAAATCTTCTTCACTACAATTAACCAAACAACAACCTTTTCTTATAATAATTTCCTCTAGATTATTGCAATTCTTAAAGATAGAATCTCCTACTTCCTCTAATGTACTAGGAAGAATAATTCTTTTTATATTTGTTCCAGAAAAAGCATAATCTCCTATTGCTATTAATCCCTCATTTAGTTTAACTTCTTCTAAATTTTTACAATTAGAAAAAGCATAATCTCCTATATCATCTAAACTAATTGGAAAACTAATTTTCTTAATATCAGTATCAGAAAAAGTCGCTAAACCTATAGATCTTAATCCTTCATTTAATTTAACATCACCTAATCTTTTACAATTATTAAAAGCAAAATCTCCTATTACTTCTAAAGTATTTGGAAAAACAATTTCTTCAATATTTGTTCCTGTAAAAGCAAAATCTCCTATTCTTTTTAATCCCTCATTTAAACTAACTTCTTCTAATACATTACAATCAGAAAAACTATAAATCCCAACTTCTTCTAATGTACTTGGAAAAATTACTTTCTTTATATTTTTACCCATAAATGCATAATTATCAATATACACCAATCCTTCATCTAATTTAATTTCTTCTAAATCTTTATAATAATCATATAACATCATAATTATCTCCTCCTATAATATTTCTCAAAAAAAACTTTATTTTTTCTTTATTATTATCAAACTTACCATCATTAATATTTTCAATATACTTAAAACTATTTTCTTACTTTTCTTTTAGTTGAAATATTGACATCATCATTAATAGACATAACAAGTTCACCAAATTTATTAAAATCCCCTTCAAAATTAATTAAACTTATTTTTTTATTTTCATCTTTAATTAGAAACAAATCATATTTTTCACCTGTTACTAGACAAGTAATTTTTCCTTTTAAATCATTATCTATATCATCCCCACAAATGTTTTTATAATTTTTACTAAAAATATTAAAAATATTATTCATAATATCATATATTGTTAAAATAACATCAGTAGATAATACATTACTATCTGATAAGAAAATAAATTTAAGACTTTTATTTTCACCATTTTGTCTTACCAAAGCCAATTTATAATTATCCCTATTAATTAAAAATCCATCTTCTAAAACCATTATTTTATTTTTAACACATTCATTAATAAAATCATTTAAAAATAATCCATTTTTAATTACTTCACTTTCAAAATAAGCAATACCATAAAAATCATTTGATACCTGTTCTACTCTCATTCCTCTTTTTATAAATGAACTTTGTCCACTAAAATTATCGATCATATTACCATGTTCCATTCTTTCAAAATCGACACCATATAATTTCTTTTTCTGTGATTCATCATTATTTGAACTTTCACGATAATTTTTTAATTTTTCCTTATATTTATCAAGTTCACTTTGCAATTCTTGTTTTAAATCATCAATTTCTTTTGCTTGTTCTTTAAAATAATTATCTTTAATTAAAGATTCTATACTTACATTTTCATTATTAACAGAAGTAAGTGATTTAATTAAATTATTAAGCTTACCTTCTGACATCTTAGCTAATTCCACAAAAGCATCATAGTCATTAGGATCTTTAAACAACAATTCCAAAACTTCATTTAATAATTCACTAAGAGATATCTTAACATACTTAGATGTCATATTTATTTCTGATAAAGCAATTAAAACTTCCGAACAAGATGGTAATCTCTGAAACATATCTTTATTTTTATATACTTCATCATATATTAAACTAACTAAATCAATATATTCTTGTTTTACCTTATCATCTTCATCTCTTTCTAAAACTAATTTTCTATTAATAACTTGATATAATAATTCAGGTTTCATATAATCTAGTCTAATTATTCTAAGTCTTCTTGTAAGTTGATCAGACAACATTACCCTTTCCATATTTTTACATAGAATAACCTGTAAATTAGCTTTATATTCATCTTTAATCTTCAAATCACCATGTTGTACCATATTAAGAGATCCCGATTGTAAAAAATCAAGTAAATAATTATCGATTGTTTCATTAGCTTTATCAAACTCATCCAAAAACAAGACAACCTTTTTTCCTTTATTAACTTCTACAATTGCTCTTGTTAAAATACCAGGAATATTAACTCTTTCTGCATCATTTTGAACTACTGCGACTACATTAATATCTTCATATAGCTCATTTTTACTAGTTTCTGGTGTACAAGCACATGATAATAGTTCAACATTATCGCCAAAAAATTCTTTCAAAAGTTTAACATACGTCTTAGCATATTCAGTCTTACCACTTCCAGGAGGACCCTCTAAACAAGTTGCCATAATATCTTGACCTTCATCAACCTTACCATTAATCATTCTTATTATACTTTTATAAGTTTTAATAATTATTTCTTTACTAGTATAATAACCATACTTTTTTAAAAGACTTTCAATATCTTCATATTTAATTTCATTATTCATTTCAATTAACCTCCATTTCATTTTTTTTCTTTCTAACCCTAACTAAATAATCATAATTATTTTTTCTAATTTCATTTAAACCAATCATTATATCTTTAACATCTTGTGTATTATGAATATAACCATTAAAATTATTAAGATAAAATGATTCAAATCTACTTTCAAAATTAAACCAATAAACCTGACAATAATTAGCTAAATTTATAATATTTTCTATTGGATCAAAATCAGCAAAAACAACACATTTTTCAGCTTTATGCTCAATTAAATACTCATCTATTTTTCGCTCAATTAACGTTAAATCAATATTTTTATTTTCAACATGAAAGTTATAAAATATTTTTTCCATTTCTAAAGGTTTCATATTTTTATTAATTTTATTTAATTGTACATAAATTACTTCATTTTGTCCAATCAATACTTTAACGTCATTTTTTAAAAGTTCAATAGCAATTGTTGCTAAAACATCAACATACCTAGACATACTACCAGATAAATCAAAATAGAAAGATAAAGGTATACTTTCAACTTTACCCCTACCATAATCGAACTTATATCTGTCAAATTGAATTTTTGTATATTGTTTAGTTTTATAATGAATTGCTAAATCCTTTGCTTTCCAATAATGAGAACCATAAACTCTATCAAAATTAGTAGCACGAGAATTTAAAAAAGTATCTCTTTCTAAAAATCTTTGATTTAAAAATTTAATAATTAAATTTTTAACCAAAGGTTGATAATTACCTTTAGTATCCAAAGAAGCACTTAATAATAATTGATTCCCCTTCTGTCTATCCTCTGTATATTCAACATTATTATCAGATAATTCTTTAAGCAAATCATCATTATTAACAGTAATAGGTTCAATATTAGAAGTATTATCATTATCAAAATTTTGTTGTCCTGATATATCTGAATTACTTCCATCACCTTGTCTTTGATGTTCTAATGAATTTATACCATTTCCATCATCTAAAGTTTGTTGACTTGATAAATTAGGATTATTACCATCACCTTGATTTTGCTGTTCTATCGAATCTGTACCATTTCCATTATCTAAAGTTTGTTGACTTGATGATTTATGAGTATTATTATAATTATTTAAACTTTGGTGTAGTGAAAGATTTTAATT
>CALVUN010000065.1 GCA_944363595.1 uncultured Bacilli bacterium | reverse complement strand
TTGGTTAAGTTGTTTTCAACCTTTCCATCACAATTGAGAATTAATACATATCAGTATCAATTTCTAATAATATTTTACCACAAATTTTGCTAATTACAATAAAAATACCCAATTTTATGATAAAATTATATATAGGTGGTAAAATGAATTTACTATATATAAATAGTCAAGAATATAAAGATAGAATAGAAGAACTTTATTTAGAATCTTTTCCAGAAGATGAAAGGTTCCCATTTTGGATATTAGAAGAGTGTTCTAAAGAAAATAATTCAGATTTACTTTCTATAGTTGATAATGGTGTATTTGTTGGTATGAGTTATATTGTTAATTGTAACGATGCATATTATTTAATGTATTTAGCAGTAGAACCTAATTTAAGAAATAAAAATTATGGTTCACATATTTTAATGGATTTAGAAGAAAAATATAAAACTCTATTCTTATCAATAGACGATCCAATTAACGAGCTAAACATTAGAAGAAAAAACTTTTATTTAAGAAATGGATTCTATGATACAAATAAATATTATGAAGACACTGGTGTAAATTATGAAGTATTATGTACTAATCCTGAATATGAAATAACAAATGAAAATATGCAAATGAGATATACTAACACGACTAGTAATTCTGAATTATTAAGCATAATAGCAAATACTTTTAATGCAGACTATGTTAATTTAAAGAATAAAAGCGTATCGCAAGATATTAAACAACACATATAAAGAAGGTGAATAAATGAAAATTGGAATAGATATAGATAATGTTTTATCTAATTTTAATGAAATTCTATTAAATGATTATTTAGAACATGACAAAGTATTAAATAATAGCGGTATTATACATAAGGATGAATATATAAGAAAAATGTTTGATTGGGATGTTTCTTATGAACAAGAATATTATAAGAATAATATTGAAAGATTGGCATCATTCTTTACACCTATTGAAGATTCTTCTAAATATATTAATAAATTAAAAAATACTGGTAATGAAATATATATAATTAGTGGTAGAGATAATGGAGAATATTCTGATCCGCATAATATGACTATAAATTGGCTAAAAAAATACAATATACCTTATGATAGATTAATACTAACCAATGCATATAAACATCAAGAAAAAGCTGATATATGCAATGAATTAGGTATAGACATAATGATAGATGATTCAGTCAATGTATGTGCAAAGTGTAGCGAAAATAATATAGAATGTATTCTGTTTAAAACACCATACAATAAAAAAGAATATAGATTTAATAGATTAGGTAGTTGGAAAGAAATATATGATTATATAACTAATAAAAAGGTTAATGTTATATTAGATACCGATACCTATAATGAATGTGATGATCAATTTGCTTTAAGTTATTTAATAAAGAATCAAGATAAGTTTAATATAGAAGCAATTACAGTTGCACCTTATTCTCATAAAACAAGAAATGTGTCTGTTCCTGAAGGACAAGAATTAAGTTATAATGAAATATTTAAAATATGTACATGGCTTAATTTAGATACTACAAATAAAGTATTTAAAGGATCTATGGATTATATTCAAAATGGATATAATGAGGATAATGATGCAGTAAATAAAATAATTGAAGTATCCTTAAAAAACAATAAAACTTATATATTAGGAATTGGGGCAATCACTAATATAGCTCTTGCTATAAAAAAAGAACCTAGAATAATAGATAAAATAGAAGTAATATGGTTAGGTGGTAATCAATTAGATTATAAAGATAATTTAGAATATAATTTTAGACAAGATGTAGACGCAGTAAAAATAGTATTTGATTCTAAAGTAAGATTAACGATACTTCCATGCAAAGAAGTTATTTCTAAATTAAGAATAGATATAAATACATTAAAAGAAAATATTGGTAATAAATCAGAACTATGTAATTATCTAATAGATAGATTCTATAATGATGGTTATCATGGAATACAAGAAGAAAGAGTTATTTGGGATATATCTGTTATTGCTTATATGATAAATAAAAATTGGTTTGAAAAAGAAGTAATAAGTTGTCCTAATATAAAAACTGATATATCTTATGAATTAACTAAAGATAGACATAAAATTACTATGATTAAAGATATTGATAGAAATAAAGTATATGAAGATTTATTTGAGAAACTAGGTGGTAAATATGAAGTTAAATAGTAAAGAAGCAAGAGAACTTTTAGAAAAAGAAAGACCTAATCAAAAAGATGATAGATGGATAGGACACTCTATTCGTGTTGGAGATAGTGCTGGAAGAATTGCTAAAGCATTACAAGATAAAGGAATAGATGTTGATGTTGATAAGGCTATTACGTTAGGTTATATTCACGATATTGGAAAATATAATGGAGAATCCGCTGGTCATGTTATGAGAGGATATGAATATTTAAAAGGAAAAGGATATGATGATGAATATTGTAATATTTGCCTAACACATTCTTATTTGAATAATGATACATTATGCACAGCAGGAGGTATTCCAGATGATATTCCTTTTAGAACAGAATTTATTAAAAATCACGAATATACTATTGAAGAAAAAATTATTAATTTATGTGATTTAATGTGTCCTCAAAGTGGTATAGTTTATACTATAGATAAAAGATTAATTGATATTATGATAAGAAGAGGAGCATATTCAAATACACAATATCATATTAAAGAAACATATAAATTAAAAGAATACTTTGATAATTTATTGGGTTATAATTTATATGATTTATTTCCGGAAATAAAAGACAATTTATAAATTAAAAATACAAAACGATGACTCTATCTTTCAAAGCCCATCGTCTTTTTCTTTATCTTTTTTAGTTTTATAAAATTCTTCAGCATACTCATCCATTTCATCATTTATATGTTTAGTTGCTTTATCAACTTCTTTTTTATTAAATAGATTGAAACCTTTAAATCTTCTTTCTTCTTTCTTTTTAATTTCTGGATCATATTGTTGTTTAAAATAATTAAGATTAATATTATTATAATTAAATAATCTATCAACTAAATTTTGGATAAATTCTGGAAGTTTTTTAATTATTTTATTTAAATGATAAATAAGATAATCAGTTTTTTCTTTTAAATCATTATATTTAGTTTCAGTTTGATAATTTATACTTTTTAAATGCTCATTTTCTTCCTTTAACTTTTTGTTTTCATCAAGCAATTGATTTTTAGACTTAATAACAATTTTACTGTTAAGCTTTTTCTTTTTATCAATTTCATCATTTATATCATCTTTATCTTTATTAAGTTTAGAAATTTGTTTATTAATTGATTCTTTATTATCTTCTAAATCAGATACTTCATTTTCAAGATTAGATATTTCTTGTTTAAGACCTTTGACTCTTTCATTAAAAAGTTTTCTTTCATATGAAGTAATATCTCTATTTTTTCCTTTTTTTTTTTTTTTTAGTTTAGAATCCATACCATAGGCAATTTTAATTTCTTTATTATTTCTTTCTCTCATTTTATCTTGAATAACTACTAATTATTTTTTATTTTATATTTATGTTTTAATAACTTGTCT
>CALVUN010000064.1 GCA_944363595.1 uncultured Bacilli bacterium | reverse complement strand
GCCGACGATAGTGAAAGCAAAAATAGGACATCGCTGATATTTTTTTATGCCTCAAAAAAAGGCACCATATAAATAAAAACTAGGAAAAGATATATATTAAATATCGATCATTCCTAGTTTTTTTATTACTTTTAATTAATTAAAATATCCCTTTTTCAATTATGGGAAATTATGTATAATACTTGACTAATAAATATAAAAGATATATAATGTTAGACGTCTAACATTTAAAAGGTGATGTTATATGAATAAGCAAATTGAAAAAATATATCAATTAGCCAAAGAAATCAATTCTTTAAATTATCAAAGAGCATATAAAAAATTAGAAAAAATAGGTATTTATCCAGGACAACAAATTATTATTGAAATAATCCATGATCATGAAGGAATAACTCAGTCGCAGCTTGCAAAAATATCAATAAGAAAACCAGCGACTATTACATCTATATTGTCACATATGGAAATAAATGGATACATCTTAAAAAAAACAGACGAAAAAGATAAAAGAGCAATTCGCCTTTTTTTAACAAATAAAGGTAAAGAAATATTTAAAAAAATAAAAATTCAAAAAGATGAAGAAATAAATACTATTTTAAAAGATATTACTTCTGAAGAAATAAATACCATTTATAATGTTCTTTCCAAAATTAAAAATAATTTAGCAAGAGAATAATAAAATATAAAGGAGGTTTATTTTATGTTAGAGTTAAAAAAAATAAATAAAAGCTATAAGACAGGTGACTTTGTTCAACAAGCTTTAAAAGATGTTTCATTATCATTTAGAAAAAATGAATTTGTATCGATTTTAGGACCATCGGGAAGTGGTAAAACAACTCTTTTAAATATCATTGGTGGTCTAGATCGTTATGATACTGGTGATTTAATTATTAATAATAAATCAACCAAAAAATTTACCGATAAAGACTGGGATTCTTATCGAAATAATTGCATTGGCTTTATTTTTCAAAGTTATAATCTTATTGGTCATATTTCTATATTAGATAATGTAGAAATGTCTCTTACTTTAAGTGGTGTAAGTGCCAAAGAAAAAAAACAAAGAGCCTTAGAAGCATTAGAAAAAGTAGGCTTAAAAGATCATGCACATAAAAAGCCTAATCAATTATCTGGAGGCCAAATGCAAAGAGTTGCCATTGCAAGAAGTCTTGTCAACAATCCAGATATCATTTTAGCTGATGAGCCAACTGGGGCCCTAGATTCTAAAACTAGTAAACAAATTATGGATTTAATTAAAGAAATAGCAAAAGATAAATTAGTTATTATGGTAACTCATAATTCCGAATTGGCACATGAATATTCAACACGTATTGTTGAATTTAAAGATGGTAAACTAATTAGTGATTCAAATCCTATCACTAAAGAAGAAAAAAATGAAGAAACTATTAATATTAAAAAAACAGCAATGAATTTTACAACAGCATTAAAATTATCATATAATAATATAAAAACTAAAAAAGGAAGAACTGCTTTAACAGCTTTTGCATCAAGTATAGGTATTATAGGCATTGCTCTAATTTTATCATTATCTAATGGCTTTAAAATCGAAATAGATGAATTCGAACAGACAACACTATCTCAAGCACCCATTATGATTACTGAACAAGCGATGGATTTAGATGAAGAAACAATTGAAGAATTAGCGGGAAATAACTTAACCAAATATCCCGATGAAGAAAAAATATATGTTGCCAAAGATATAACAGAGACCATGACCCATACCAATGTTATCACTGATGATTACATGGAATATTTAGATAATATAAATCAAGATGATATTGCAGGAATATCATATCAATATGGAACTAATTTCAATATAATAAATAAAAGTTCAGATGGCTATCAAATTGTAAACGCCAATAATATGTTGCTCCAATCATGGACTTTACTACCAAGTAAAGAAAATGACAGTCAAAATACCCTTATAGAATCCAACTATGATGTTCTAGCGGGATCAATTAATAATGACGAACCAGGCTTAATCTTACAAGTTAATAGCAAAAATCAAATTTATGCATCAACATTAGAACAATTAGGTTTTACAGGTGAAGAAGAAGAAGTAAGTTTTGAAGATATAATGAATAAAGAACTAAAAGTAGTATTAAATGATGATTACTATAATCAAGTTGGAAATTATTTCATTCCTAATCAAAACCTAGAAGAATTATATAATAATGAGAATAATATAACTATAAAAGTTCAAGCAATTATTAGAGGTAAAGAAGATAAAGAAATACTAACCAGTGGTACAGGGCTTGCTTATACCAATGCATTAACAGATTTAATAATATCTAAAAATAAAGATTCTAAAATAGTAAAAGCCCAACAAGAAAATGATTATAATGTTCTTACCAATCAACCATTTGATGAGACAACAACTAAAGAAAGCATTTTATCATATCTAGGAGCGGAAAGTACCCCTGTAGCTATTTCCATTTATCCAAAAGATTTCACATCTAAAGATAATATATTATCATATTTAGATGACTACAATGAAAATAAAGACGAAAATGAAAAAATACAATATACAGATATGGCTGCTATGTTATCGACATTAAGTGGTAATATTATGGATGCCATAACCATTGTCTTAATAGCCTTTTCATCAATTTCCCTTGTCGTTTCATCAATTATGATTGGAATAATTACATATATATCTGTTTTAGAGAGAACAAAAGAAATAGGTATCTTAAGAGCATTAGGAGCAAGAAAGAAAGATATAAAGCGTGTCTTTAATGCCGAAACAATGATAATAGGAATTTTTGCGGGATTATTAGGTATTATCATTGCCTATATCCTAACCATACCAACTAATATCATAATAGAAAATTTATCAGGATTAGCTAATGTAGCAAAATTAAATATCATTCATGCAATAATATTAGTAATCATAAGTGTTTTATTGACAGTAATTGGTGGTGCCATTCCAGCCAATATGGCAAGTAAAAAAGATCCTGTTATTGCCTTAAGGACTGAATAGAAAGAGGAAAAAATATGCGCGAAATATTTAACATCTTAAAAAAATACACATTTTGGATTATTATCGTTATTGCCTTATTGTTTTTTCAAGCTTATTGCAATTTAGCACTTCCTGATTACACATCAAAAATCGTCGACAATGGGATAAGTGGCGGTGGTATAGAAGATAATGCCATTGAAGTAATTCGTGAAAGCGAATATCAAAAAATAATGTTCTTTGTCGAAGATACAGATCTAATTAACGATAACTATCAAAAAATAACTAAAGAAGATGACCAATATATTGACGATTATCCTGCTTTAGAAGAAGAAAATCTCTATATTTTAAAAGACGTATCAAGTGATGTTCGAGAAGAAATATCTAGTGAACTTCTAAAGCCTATTATCATCGTCTACGGTATAGAATCCAATAACGATACCGTAAAAAATATTATCAACATCGATAATTTTCCAATAAATTTAGATCAAATAGAAACAAATTATAACCAAATAATTGCCAGTCTAACACCTGAACAATTAGAAAATTTAAAAACAACCATAAATGAAACATTAAATAACATTGAACCAAGTATGTTAGAACAATTAGCCATTAACTATGTAAAAAATGAATATACAAATGTAGGTGTCGATTTAGAGGCAAAACAATTAAACTACATCGTAATAGCGGGCATAAAAATGCTAGGCTTGTCACTATTAGCTATGTTAATAACCATAGCAAGTACCTTATTATCAAGTAAAATAGCTACAAGTTTTAGTAGAGATTTAAGAAAAAAAATAACAACCAAAGTAATGAGCTTTTCTAACAATGAATTTGAAGAATTTTCCACAGCATCGTTGATAACTAGAAGTACTAATGATATTCAACAAGTCCAAATGTTTGTTGTAATGCTTCTTCGCTTAGTAATTTACGCTCCAATCATGGGCATCGGAGCTTATACCCATGTCAATAAAAGTTCTATGGCCTGGGTTATCGCTTTAGCAGTCGTCCTAATTATGGGACTTGTAACCGTCTTATTTACTATTGCCTTACCAAAATTCAAGAAAGTCCAACAACTAATCGACAAACTAAATTTAGTTGCCCGTGAAATAATAAGTGGTGTTCCAGTCATAAGAGCTTTTGGCAATGAAAAACATGAAGAAGAACGTTTCGATAAAGCCAATGTTGACTTAACTAAAACCAACTTATTTGTTAATCGCCTTATGAGTGTTATGATGCCTACAATGATGTTTATTATGAATGGCGTAAGTGTATTAATTATTTGGGTAGGATCATCAAAAGTTGATGCCGGTAGCATGCAAGTAGGAACCCTAATAGCATTCATTACTTATACAATGCAAATAATCATGGCTTTTCTTATGATTTCAATGATGAGTATCATGATTCCAAGAGCATTCGTATCAGTAAGACGTATTGGAGAAATATTTAACAAAGATATATCAATTAAAGATAAAGAAGAAACAGTTGAATTCAATCCTAAGAAAAAAGGTCTTGTCGAATTTAAAGATGTATATTTTCGCTATCCAAAAGCGGAAGAAGATGTCTTAAAAAATATCAGTTTTACAGCTTTACCAGGGACAACTACTGCTTTTATCGGTTCGACAGGAAGTGGTAAATCAACTTTAATAAATCTAATTCCAAGACTATATGATGTAACTGGAGGAAAAATATTAATTGATGGTGTCAATATAAAAGATGTAAAAATTCATGATTTAAGAGAAAAAATAGGCTATGTACCTCAAAAAGGCAATCTATTTACAGGTACTATCAAATCAAATATCGCCTTTGGTGAAGACTATCCAGGTCAAATACCTGATAAACAAATAACTCATGCTGCCAAAATAGCACAAGCTGATGAATTTATAAAAGAGAAAGACGAAAAATATGATAGTGAAATATCCCAAGGAGGAACTAACGTAAGTGGTGGACAACGGCAACGCTTATCAATTGCTAGAGCCATTGCTATTAATCCTGAAATATATATTTTTGATGATAGCTTTTCTGCATTAGACTATAAAACCGATGCCAAATTACGCCAAGCTCTTGCTAAAGAAACTAAAGATAGCACCAAATTTATTGTTGCTCAACGTATTAGCACCGTTTTAAATGCCGACCAAATCATTGTCTTAGATGCAGGAGCTATTGTCGGTATAGGAACTCATAAAGAATTAATGAAAACATGTGATGTATATAAAGAAATAGCTTTATCACAATTATCAAAGGAGGAACTAGAAAATGAGTAATACAAACAAAAAAACTAGTAACCCCAAACATCAAGCAAATAGAAGTATGATGGCTACGGAGAAAGCTAAAGATTTCAAAGGAAGTCTAATACGCCTAATAAAAAGCATGTCATCATATCATTTATTGTTAATATTTGCCTTTGCCTTTGCTATTGGTAGTACCATCTTTTCAATAGTGGGGCCTAAAATTTTAGGAAATGCCACAACAGAGCTATCTAATGGAATTATGAATAAAATAATGGGACTTGGAGGAATTGACTTTGGTGCCATTGGATCTATTCTACTCACAGTATTAATAATATATATCGTCAGTGCTATCTTTTCGTACATAGAAGGATTAATTATGACTCAAGTAAGTCAAAAATATACATATGAATTACGAAAAAAAATATCACAAAAACTAAATAAACTTCCAGTATCATATTTTGATAAAAAAACACATGGTGAAGTTTTATCAATTATCACTAATGATGTTGATACCTTATCAATGTGTCTTAATCAGAGTGCAACAGAAGTAATAACTTCTATTGTAACAATAATAGGTATATTCATTATGATGATAAGTATAAATATACCAATGACAATTGTTGCCGTACTTATCTTGCCTGTATCTATCTTTTTAATCAGTTTTGTCATGAAACACAGTCAACACTTTTTTAAAGAACAACAAGAATATTTAGCTAGTGTAAATGGTAAAGTAGAAGAGATGTTTGGTAGTCATAGTGTTGTTAAAGTATTTAATGCTGAAGAAAAAGTTCTACACGATTTCAATATTGAAAACGAAAAACTATGTAAAAGTGCTATGAAAAGCCAATTCTTTTCAGGATTAATGCATCCCATTATGACATTTGTCGGCAATATTGGTTATGTTTTTGTTGCTATCATTGGAGGATACTTCGCTATACAAGGTAAAATAACAATTGGTAATATTCAATCATTTATATCATATACCAAAAACTTTACTCAACCAATTATGAATTTTGCTCAAGTATCCAACATGTTACAATCCATGTTAGCGGCCGCCGAAAGAATTTTTGAATTTTTAGATGAAGAAGAAGAAACTATTACCGTCGATAACCCTGTTAAATTAACGCATGTAGATGGAGCTGTTGAATTTCAAAATGTTCATTTCGGATACAATCCCGATCAAATCATTATCAATGATTTTAATGCTAATGTTAAACCAGGTCAAAAAATAGCCATTGTAGGACCAACCGGTGCTGGAAAGACCACTATGGTTAAACTATTAATGCGTTTCTATAAAGTAAATTCTGGAGCCATTCTTGTCGATGGTCATAACATAAATAACTTCAATCGTGAAGATTTACGAGGAATATTTGGTATGGTTCTTCAAGATACTTGGCTTTTCAGTGGTACTGTTATGGAAAATTTACGTTATGGAAAATTAGATGCAACAGATGATGAAGTAATAGCGGCAGCCAAAACCGCATACGTACATCACTTCATTCAAACCTTACCAGATGGATATCAAATGCAGTTAAATGAAGAAACATCTAACATATCAGGAGGCCAAAAACAATTATTAACAATTGCTAGAGCCATTTTAGCGGACCCTAAAATACTAATTTTAGATGAGGCAACATCATCAGTAGATACAAGAACTGAAATTCTAATCCAAAAAGCAATGGATAAATTACTAGAAGGAAGAACCAGTTTTATAATAGCCCATCGCTTATCGACAATAAAAAATGCCGATTTAATTCTAGTCATGGATAAAGGTGATATTGTCGAACAAGGAACACATGAAGAATTATTAGCTAAAAATGGTTTCTATGCTAACTTATATAATTCTCAATTTGAACATATAAGTTAATAATTAAAGTATATAAAAACTGTAGTCATCACTCATAACTACAGTTTTTTTTTTACATCTTAATATCCATAATAATTGGTAATATTATTGGAACTCTTCCAATTCTATCAGATAATAAAGGCATAAGATCATTTATAATTTCCTGTTTCAAATCCCCATAATTAACATTGCGGTCTCTAAGTTTATTAATAATAATCTGTTCAGCCTTTCTTTGAATTTCTCTAATAAGTTCTTCATTTTCATTAACTAAGATATAACCCCTTGTTGTAACAGAAGGCAATCCCAATAATTTCTTCTTAGCAATATCAATATTAGCAACAATTGCTAAAATACCATTATTGGACATTAATTTACGATCTTTGATAATAACATTACCAACGTCTCCAATTCTAGAACCATCAACGTAAATATCTCCAGCATTTACTCGTCCCTGTTTCCTAACACCATGCTTAGAAATACTAAGAACATCACCATTTTCTAAAATAAAAGTATTATTTTTCGGAATACCACATTCAATAGCAACATCGCAGTGGCTTTTAAGCATCCTATATTCACCATGATAAGGAGCAAAATATTCAGGTTTAAATAATCTAATCATCCATTTAAGTTCTTCTTGATTAGCATGACCAGAAGTATGAATTTCTGTCATCGAATTAGTAAATACCTTGACACCCTTTAAAGCTAGTTTATTAATTGTTTTAGATACCGAACCAGCATTTCCAGGAATAGGGGAAGAAGAGAATACAACAATATCATTAGGTATCAAATGAATTTGTCTATGTGTTCCATTAGCGATACGTGATAAAGCCGCTAAAGGTTCCCCTTGACTACCAGTACAAAGAAGACATACCTCCTTAGGTTTTAAACGATTAGCTTCTTCTGCCGTAACAATAATGTCCTTATCTTTAATATAACCATATTTCGTAGCAATTTCAATTGAAGTATCCATACTTCGACCAAATAAAGCAACTTTACGCTTATGCTTTTTACAAGTCTCGATAATATGTTTCAAACGATAAATATTAGAGGCAAAAGTAGCAATAATAATACGATTATTCTGATAATTATCAAAGATCTCTTCAATTGCCTCATCTACCTTTGATTCACTAAGTGAACTACCAGGTACTAAAGCATTCGTCGAATCACTCATTAAAAGTTTAACACCACGTTGTCCAATTTTCGCCATTTTGTGAATATCAGACATAGGACCAATTGGTGTCAAATCAAATTTGAAATCTCCTGTCATGACAATTGTCCCATTTGGAGTACCAATTGCAATACCATGTGAATCAGGTATTGAATGAGTTGTCCTAAAAAATTCTATATTAAAATGCTTTGTTTTAACAGTCATCTTATCATCATATATAATAATATTTTTATATTTAATATTTCTTTCTTGTAATTTCTTATCAATTAAAGCCTTTGCTTGATTAGGAGCATAAATTTTAGGAATTTTAACTGTTTGAAGTAAAAAAGGAATTCCTCCAATATGATCCTCATGACCATGCGTAATAAATAAAGCCTTAATCTTATCTTCATTTTGTTTTAAAAAAGTAAAATCAGGAATAACATAATCAATTCCTAATAAATCATCTTCCGGAAACATTACTCCGGCATCGATAATAATAATCTCATTGTGATACATCACACAATACATATTTTTACCAACTTCGCCTAATCCCCCTAAGGCAAAAACTTTGGTAGTAAGTTCTTGTTTCATAAATCAATCCTTTCTAATTATATAATTAACCGTTAAACAAAGTAAAATAAATAATATAAAACAAAAAAATGAGATTTCAAAACTACAATAATTATACAATAAAAATCCCAAAAATACAAGTCATTATCACGAAAATACACTATAACCCAATCAATGTAAATAATAATAAAGATAATTCAAGTAATATCAAATTCCAGATATTGTCAAAAAATAATAATAATGTTATAATGAAGTTGTAGTAAAAGAATAGGAGAAAATATATGAAAAAAACAATTAAAGATTATGATTTAAGTAGTAAAAAAGTCATTATACGTTGTGACTTAAACGTACCAATGCAAGACGGTAAAATTACTGATGAGACCAGAATAATAGCAAGCTTAAAGACCATTAAATATGCTTTAGATCATAAAGCCAAAGTAATTATTTTATCGCACTTAGGAAAAGTCAAAACAGAAGCTGATAAAAAAACACATAGCCTATATCCCGTAAGTGTTAGATTATCAGAATTACTAAATCAAGAAGTTATTTTTTCTAAAGCAACTCATGGAAAAGAACTAGAAGAAAAAGTATCCAATCTAAAAGATGGTGATGTATTACTTGTTGAAAACACCCGTTTCGAAGATCTAGATAATAAAAAAGAAAGTAGTTGTGATCCAGAATTATCCCAATATTGGGCTAGTTTAGGTGATATATTCATAAATGATGCCTATGGCACATGTCATCGTGCTCACGCCTCAAATGTAGGAGTTGCCAAACTACTACCCAATGGAATCGGTTTTCTTGTTGAAGAAGAAATAAGTAAATTAGATGAAATAATCAACGAAGATACCCATCCATATATCGTTATCATGGGTGGTAAAAAAGTAAGTGACAAAATAAAATTAATTGAAAATATTATTCCCAAATGCGACAAACTCATCATTGGGGGAGCTATGGCATACACATTTCTAAAAGCCCTAGGCAATAACATTGGAGATTCCATCTATGAAGAAGATTATTTAACTTACTGTAAAGACTTAGTAGAAAAATATCCAGGTAAAATAACTTTACCAATCGATACCAAGGTAAGCACATCATTAGAAGATCCCCATTACACAGTAAAAAAAGTAGGAACATTTTCTGATAACGATATAGGTTTTGATATAGGAACCAATACCATAAAAAAATTCCAAGATTGCTTAAAAGGAGCCAAACGAGTCATCATTAATGGTCCTATGGGAGTTTTTGAAAGTCCCCTATATCAAGAAGGAACCAAAGCCATATATACCTATTTAACTACCCACAATATAAAAACCCTTATCGGTGGAGGCGACAGTGCAGCTTCTGTTAAACAATTAGGTTTTGATGGCAAATTCTATCATATCTCAACAGGTGGTGGAGCAACATTAGAATATTTAGAAGGCAAAGAACTTCCAGGTATTAGTGTCATTTCTAATGAAGAATAAATCTAAAATTATTATTAACCTCATCATAATAGCCATAGTATTATCAATTGTCTTATATTTTTCTCTCAAAGACAATTACCAATTAGTTATCGATAACATCAAAAATATGCATATCATCTGGTTAATAATAAGTATCATTATCCTCGTAGTAGCGCGTATCTTTTCTGCTATTAGCTCATACCAAATGACTAAAGCTAACGACTATCATATAAGTTTACCAAGAGCCATTCAAATAAATCTAATCATACCCTTTTTCCATGGTGTAACCCCTTTCGCTGGGGGAGGCCAACCAATGGAAATATACTATCTTCATAATGAGAAGATTCCTCTTGGCAAATCCACTAATATTGTTCTACAAAACTTTATAATTTATCAGACAGCTCTAATCATTGTAAGCCTAATCGCGGTTATCTATAATGCCTGTTTTAACCTCTTTCCCCCCAATAGTTTAATTAAACAATTAGTTATTATAGGCTTTATCATTAATTTTATTATATGGCTTTTTACCATTATTGTAAGTTTAAGCCAAAAATTCAATCATATAATTCTAAAAATAACTTTATTAATACTAAAAAGGATAAATAAACCCCATTTAAAAGAAAAAATAACCCATTATTTATCCAATCTTCATAAAAACACCAAAACTATCATAAAACATCCAAAATTATCAATTTCATCCCTAATGGCGAACATTCTATCATTATTATGTCTCTATAGCATTCCCTATTTAATCCTAATAGGTATGGGAATAACTAATCTTAACATCATAAATACCATTGTAGCAACAAGTTACATCATGATAATGGGATCATTTGTTCCCATTCCAGGAGGAACTGGTGGTTTAGAATATGGATATATGTATTTCTTTAATTACATCATCGAAGGTAGCATTTTAACATCATCGATGTTAGTATGGCGTTTTGTCAGTTACTATTTAGCAATGATAATAGGAGCCATATTTTTAGCACTATATAGAAAGAAGGAAAACAAATGCGAATAGGAATATTTACTGATACATATACCCCATTTATAAATGGAGTAACAACAAGTATCTTAATGTTAAAAAAAGGTCTCGAAAAAAAAGGGCATACCGTATATATCGTAACCGTTAATCCTGATAATCTTCATTATCAAATCGAAGAAAACGGAAAAGTAATACGCATACCAGGAATACCAATTGGTATCTATGATTATCGTCTTACCGGTATATATCCCCTAAAAGCCATTAATATCATAAAAAAATGGAACCTAGATATCATTCACTGTCAAACCGAATTTGGTATAGGAACATTTGCAAGAATAATTTCAAAACAATTCAAAATACCCCTAGTACATACATATCATACCATGTATGAAGATTACGTCCATTACATAACAAAAGGCTATTTCAATAAATCAAGTAAAAAATTAGTTGAATACCTGACATTATTCTATTGCGATAAAACCATTACCGAATTAGTAGTGCCTACCAAAAAAGCCTATGAACTCTTCAAAGACAAATACAAAGTAGATCGTAATGTCTATATTGTACCAACAGGTATTGAAGTAGAACGTTTCTATTTAGAAAACCATAAAAAATTAAATATTACCAAAAAAAGACAAGAACTAGGGTTAAGCAAAGATGACTTCATCATCCTATTTGTCGGACGTATAGCTAGTGAAAAAAATGTCGA
Organism: uncultured Bacilli bacterium; assembly: GCA_944363595.1. Taxonomy (GTDB): domain Bacteria; phylum Bacillota_I; class Bacilli_A; order RF39; family UBA660; genus CALVUN01. The sequence goes on along the minus strand of CALVUN010000064.1, from coordinate 22,195 downwards.
ATTATTATTAACCAGTATGAAAGATATCGTCGAAGAATGCCCTAAAGCCAAACTCCTAATAATTGGGGATGGCCCAGACTTACCAAAATACAAAAACTATGTAAATAAACATAATTTAGATAAATACATCAAATTTACTGGTAAAGTACCATGGGATCAAATACCAGAATATTATCTAATATCAGATATATTTACCACTGCATCTACTAGTGAAACCCAAGGTTTAACCGTAATTGAAGCCATGGCTGCCTCACTTCCAGTTGTTTGTATCAATGACGAAAGTTTTATCGATACCGTTATTAATGACCTAAATGGAAAAATATTCAAAAATAAAAAAGAGTACAAAAAAGCAGTCTGTGAACTATATCATAATCCAAAGTTAACCCAAAAGCTAAGTAAACAAGCAAGAATATCTGCTGAATTACATTCTGCTAATCAATTCGCAACAAGCATTTTAGAAGTATACAAAATAGCCATCAAAAACTACCCCAAAACAAATATTCCCCTAGTAGAAAAAATCCGCAAAGCATTTAAAAAAGACGATAAAGAAGGTGATAACCATGAATAAATTATTAGTATTAAATCATAAAATGAATATGCTATACGATGATATCTATGACTACATTAATAAACTAAATAACATAAAAACCAATATGAATATCATAATATGTCCCAGTTATATCTATTTAACAGATTTCGTTAACAACTCCGAATGGGGCATAGGCAGTCAAAATGTTCATCACGAACCAAGTGGTGCCTTTACTGGTGAAATATCTACAACTCAACTAAGATCAATTGGGGTCGAATATAGTCTGATAGGTCATTATGAAAGAACCAAATATTTCCACGAAAAACCAACAGATATTAACCAAAAATTAAAAGCTTGTCTAGAAGGCAATATCATTCCCATTTTATGTTTGCAATCCCAAAGTAATGATGATAAAGAAACACTAGTTAAAAAGATTGATACCCTTCTAAAAGATATCGAACATATCGAATTTATCATTTTTGCTTATGAGCCTATCGATGCCATTGGCACCAATAAAATATTAGAAAAAGATAAGATACAAGAAACTATCACATACATATATGAATACTTAAATAACAAATATCATACATCTCCTAATATCCTATATGGAGGTAGTGTAAGAGATAATAATATAGTGGATATATTATCCATTGATAGTATCTCTGGATGCCTAATAGGAGAAAAATCCAGTGATTACCAATATGTAATAAATATAATAGATAAAATAGAGAAGTAGTAACAAAAAAATACTACTTTTTTCTTTTATTACATCTTTTCGACATAAACCGACAGTCAAAAATAATATAATAAAAAAGAAAGAGAGGAATAAAAATGGAAAAAATAAAAATATTAATGATTGATGATAATGAAGAATTAATAAAAATGGTAAATGAATACTTTAAAGATCATCAAAAAATAGAATTATCATTATTTGCTAATGATGGAGAGGAAGGGTTAGATCTAATATTAAATGAAGAAGATAAATACAATATCATTTTATTAGATCTAATAATGCCCAAGAAAGATGGCTTATATGTCTTAAAAGAATTAAAAAATAAAAGTATCAATAAAAATATCATTGTTCTAACCTCATATAATGCTCCCGATATGATAAGAAAAGTAAGTGAATATGGTGTAAATTACTATATTTTAAAACCCTTTGACCTAACAGAATTAGAAAACAGAATATTAGAAGTATTCAATGTTATGGATAGCCAAAGCATAAATTTATATCATAATAACCTTCAAATATCTATAACTAAGCTGTTACATGAATTAGGTATGCCATCGCATATTAAAGGATATCAATACATAAGAGAAGGAATAACCATGTTATATAACAATCCTGAAATAATCGGAGGTATAACTAAAGAACTATATCCAGATATAGCTACAAAATTTGATACAACCGTATCACGTGTCGAACGAGCCATTCGCCATGCCATAGAAGTAAGTTGGAATCGCGGTAATTGGGAATTAATGGAAGAAATCTTTGGACACAGTGTCGATATCGAAAAAGCCAAACCAACTAACAGTGAATTTATCGTTACTATCGCCGATAAATTAAGACTAGAATACGTCAAACAAACTAATGACCATATATCTAACCACTAAAGGCGATTTTAAACGTATAACAAGATTTGGCTGTCGTACATGTCACAGTAAAGATTTCAAATACTCTAGTGTCAACCACATATACGAATGTCAACATTGCAAAAGCAAGTATGCATCTGATGCCATAGGTATTTTAAATATCCTAAACGATGAAAATATTCAAGATATAAAACTATATCACAAAAGAGTATTCTTAGATGATGATAGCATTAAAACCGATTTAATCATCCAAAAAAGAATCAAAAAATTATCTAAAAAAATTTAACGAAGAATTACTAAAAATAATAGTAATTTTTTTTGACATTTTATTAATTTAGCCAATAAAATTTCAATTGACCATATATCATATATATTAATAAATGTTATAATAATTTTGAGGTTGATTCTATGTTCAAAATAGCAAAATTAGAAAAAGTAAAAGATGAAAAACTTACTATTAGCTATGTCACACAACAAAAAAGCAGTTATAATAATGGAAAAAAAGTAAAAGATGAAAAATTTAAAACATTATCTTTTGAAATTTCTGGAGATGATTATTCCTTTAGTTTTGATTTAAATTGTAAATTAGAAAAATTACTAGAAATACCAATGAATGAGACAATAAATTTTAAAGATTATATTTTTAATGGTGAAACATGGCTAAACATTAAAGGCTTAAATGGAATTGATCCAGAAATAAATATAAAAATAACAAGATATTTAAAAAATAAATTTATCATATTTTTAACATTTTATACAAATTATAGTGGCAATGAAAAAGATTATTTTGGAATGATAGAATTCACATTTAATTTAGATGACTATTTAGTGGATAATTAAAAATAATATAATTATAATGACTAATCTAATAACATAATAAGAATATTAATGTCTATAATGAACTAATTAGATTAAATATGATAATAATCGTAAAATTTACTACTATATTTTACGGTAATTTTTTTTTTATTTAAAAAAAGGTATCATTTTATTATCTATCATGTTATAATAATAAAAAGAAGTAAGAAGTAAGGAGTGAAAATATGAAGAAAAAAACTATTGGCATAATTCTGATAGTTATTTTGTCCATCATGATTTTAGCCATCTTAGGAATTGTTATCTATAATAAAGTCTTTAACACCACAGCCATTTTTGAAAAAAGCATAGATGTCGTTTATGACAATGTTAGTAAATTATTATCTAATGAAATCATCTATGATTATGATTACGAAAAAGATATAGTCAACAGCAGTGTTAATATTTCTTATGCACCATCAGAAGAAATAAAAACCCTTTTAGCTTTACCAGAACTAGAAAGTACTGGAGTATCATTAGATGTGACTACTGATTTTAGTAATGATAATAGTATTGCCAATATTTCTTATCTAGAAAATAATAATAGTATCATTGAGGCAGCATTCCAAATGGACACCCAAGCAATATATATAGATTTAAAAGATATCTTCAGTCAAGTATTAATGACTAATTTACCTGATGATTATCAGGCCGAATATGACAAAATGATAGAAGATCTTAAAATATCTAAAGAATATAACAATGATATTAATGAATTACTAGATATAAGCAGAGAAATCGTTAAAGACCAAATCAAAAAAGAAAATATTACTCAAGAAGAAGTAAGTGTAACTATTAACAATATAAATCACAATGTAACCAAAAACAATTATACCTTAGAAGGAGAAGACTTATATAATACAATACATGAAATTATTAGCAAAATGAATGAAAACAATCGTGTTAATGAAATAATGACTAAACATGAAATAGGATCAATGCAAGAGATACTAACTAGTTTAGAATCATCTAAAAATAATATTACGCAAAATAAAATAATAATTTCAATCTATAGTACAGGCATATTTACTCCTGTAGGAGTAGAATTAACAGATGAAGAAAGTACCAATATACAATATATAAATATAGATAATAATTATTATTTCAATTATGAAGATATCACTAGTGGTGAAAATATGACTTTAGAAGGATTAAAAAATAGTGATGACCAAATTACTTTAACATATACAAGCAATGATGAAGATATGGCCAATATAACCTATCAAGAAACAAATAATACTAAAAAATTAGGTATTGAAAGTATCGATAAAAAATCAAATATTCAAATTGAATACAATCAAGAAGATACAAAACAAGAATTAAAAATAATCCCATCAATAGAAGAAGTAAACCTAGGTACTATAACTCTAAGTTCCATTACATCCAAAGTAGATAGTTTAGATTTAGAAATAAACACAAATAATGCAATAGACATTAATTCATTAACAGAAGAGCAACAATTACAAATGGAACAAAATTTAATAGAAAAAGCCTTAGAAAGTCAATTATTATCAAGCATAGTAGCGGCTTATAGCAATACTTACACTGAAAACAGTTTTTAAAAAAATTAATTAATCTTGATAAAATGAGTAAACCTATAAAAATAAAGGTTAACTCGTTTTTTTATGGACTATATTCAAGTAAATGAATAATTTTAATTAGCAAATAAAAAACTCTCAAAAAAAGTGATAAAAAATACTAAAAAAAGCTTGCAATACATAAAATAATTTGGTACAATATTGAACGTATAACTGGCTTAGATGTGCGAAGTTGCTGATACACCAGGTTGAGTTGCTAATAAAAATAACTGGTTAATCAGGTAATTCGTACGGAGCAAGTCTGTACTTAGATATAGGCGAAAGGAGGACACAAGATGTCAAATCAAAAAGTTAGCATTAAACTAAAAGCTTATGAACACAAAATACTTGATAATGCAGCTGCTAAAATTGTGGACACAGTTAAAAGAACTGGTGGTGAAGTAAGTGGACCAATCCCACTTCCTACAGAAATTAAAAAGTATACTATTTTAAGAGCAGTACATAAGGACAAAGATGCAAGAGAGCAATTCGAAAGAAGAACTCATAAAAGATTAATTGTCATCAATAACCCAAGTAAAGAAACAGTTGATGCTCTAGCTCACTTAGATTTACCAAGTGGTGTTGATATAAAAATTAAATAGGAGGAAATAGAATATGAAAGGAATCTTAGGTCGTAAGATCGGAATGACTGGTGTATTTGCCAAAAGTGGAAAATTAATTCCTGTAACAGTTATTGCTATTGAACCAAACATTGTAAGTCAAATTAAAACCAAAGAAAATGATGGTTACGATGCTATTCAATTAGCTACTGTCGATAAGAAAGAAAAGCACTCAAATAAACCAGAAATGGGTCATCTAAAGAAAGCTAACGCAACACCTAAGCGCTTCTTAAGAGAAATCAGAGGGGTGGACGTTAGTAACTATACTTTAGGACAAACTTTAAATGCGGACATTTTTACTGAAGGAGAAATGGTCGATGTAACCGGCACTTCTAAAGGTAAAGGAACGCAAGGTGTTATTAAACGTCACAATCAATCACGTGGACCAATGGGACACGGTAGCCAATATCATCGTGGTGTTGGGTCATTAGGAACAATGTTACCAATGCGTGTTTTACCAGGAAAGAAAATGCCTGGACATATGGGACATGAACAAGTAACGGTTCAAAACTTAGAAATAATTAAAGTTGATTTAGAAAATAATGTTATCTTAGTTAAAGGAAACGTTCCAGGACCTAAAAAATCTTTAGTATTAATCAAAACAGCTATTAAAAATAAAGATACAGTTAAAGATAAAGTTGAATTAATAACTTATGTCGAAGAAACACCAAAGAATGAAGAAACAACCGAAGTAGAACCAACAACTGAAAATACTGAAGAAAATACTGAAGAAGCATCATCACAAGAAGAAACAAAAACAGAAGAATAATATTGCTACTATATAATAAGGAAAAAAATTGTGATGAAAAAGGAGGAAAATATGTCTAAAATTGATATGCTTTACCAAAATGGTGAAAAGGTTAAAGAAATAAAATTACAAGATAACATTTGGAATATTGAACCAAACGATGGCGTTTTACATAATGCTATTGTACTAAATCAAGCTTCATTAAGACAAGGAACAGCTAAGACAAAAGACAGAAGTGAAGTATCTGGTGGTGGTAGAAAACCATGGAGACAAAAAGGAACAGGTAATGCTCGTCAAGGAAGTATTCGTGCTCCACAATGGCGTCATGGTGGTGTCGTATTTGGACCAACACCAAGAGATTACTCAAAGAAACAAAATAAAAAAGAAAGAAGATTAGCTTTAAAATCAGCTTTAACATACAAAGCACAAGATAAAGAACTAATCGTCTTAGACAAATTAGAAATTAATGAACCAAAAACCAAAAACATGTTAGAAGTATTAAACAATCTAAATATTACTAATGCAAAAGTGCTAATTGTTTTAGAAGAATTAAACGATAATATTTGTCGTGCAGCTAGAAATTTAGCTAATGTTAAAGTAATAACTTACAAAGATGTAAATTCATTTGATGTTGTAAGTGCCGATATCATGTTAATGACTGAAAGTTCATTACAAAAATTAGAGGAGGTGCTTTCTAATGAATAACTATCGTGATATTATTATTGCACCTGTTATTACTGAAAAAGCAACTTTATGTGAACAAAATGGAACATATGTGTTTAAAGTAGCCAAAAAAGCTAATAAAACACAAATCAAACAAGCAATTAAAAAAATCTTTAATGTAAAAGTAGAAAATGTAAATACTGTTAATGTTCATCCTAAGAAAAAAAGAGTAGGACGTTATCAAGGTATGACAAAAAGCTATAAAAAAGCTTATGTAAAATTAGCAAAAGGAAGTACTATTAGTTTCGACTAATAAAAGGAGGATAAAAAAATGGCAATTAGAGTATATAAACCAATGACAAATGGTCAAAGACAAAAAAGTACTTTGGTCAATGAAGAAATTACCAAAAAGACTCCTGAAAAAAGTCTTGTAGTAACCAAGAAAAAAACTAATGGTCGTAATAACCAAGGAAAAATTACCGTAAGACATCGTGGTGGCGGTGTAAAAAGAAAATACCGTATCATTGATTTCAAAAGAGTTAAAGATGGAATTACTGCTAGTGTAGCCAGTATCGAATATGATCCCAATAGAAGTGCTAATATTGCTTTATTAAACTACAAAGATGGAACAAAAGCATATATTATTGCACCAAAAGGATTAAAAGTCGGCGACATTGTCGAATCAGGTGAAAGAGTCGATATTAAAACTGGTAATGCAATGCCAATTATGAATATTCCTATTGGTACTGTTATTCACAATATCGAATTAAAACCAGGAAAAGGTGGCCAATTAGCAAGATCAGCTGGTAACTCTGCACAAATATTAGGACGTGAAGATAAATACGTACTAATAAGATTAGCAAGTGGCGAAACAAGAAAAATATTAGGAACATGCCGTGCAACAATCGGTGAAGTTGGTAATGAAGATTATGGACTAGTAAAAATCGGTAAAGCTGGTCGTACTCGTTATAAAGGTATAAGACCAACCGTTCGTGGTTCTGTTATGAACCCTAATGATCACCCACATGGTGGTGGTGAAGGACGTGCACCAATCGGTCGCAGTGGACCAATGACACCTTGGGGTAAACCTGCTTTAGGATATAAGACTAGAAAAAATAAAAAAGAATCAGATAAATATATCGTGACTCGTCGTAAGAAATAATAAAGAAAGGATTGATTAAGATGGCAAGAAGTTTAAAGAAAGGACCTTATGTCTTTGAAAGATTACTAAAAAAAGTTCAAGGACTAAACGAATCTGGAAAAAAAGAAGTTATTAAAACTTGGTCTCGTCGTTCAACAATTTATCCTGATTTTATTGGTCACACTTTTGCAGTACACAATGGTAAAGAATTCATTCCTGTTTATGTAACAGAAGATATGGTCGGACATAAATTAGGTGAATTCGCACCAACTCGTAAGTTTGGCGGACACGGCGCAGATAAAAAGAAGTAATTTCTCAAAAAGGAGGATAATATGGAAACAATGGAAGTTAAAGCAGTAGCTAAAACTGTCAGAATAGCTCCTCGTAAAACTCGTCTAATAATTGATTTAATTCGTGGTAAAGATGTAAATGAAGCAAGAGCTATTCTGTTCAACCAACCACAAAGGGCTGCAAGAATTATCGAAAAAGTTTTAAATTCAGCAGTAGCTAATGCTGTTAATAATAACAATATGAATGAAGAAAAACTATATATAAGTAAATGTTACGTTGATGAAAGCATTGTCATGAAAAGAGGAAAAATGGACTCACGTGGCCATGTTGGAAGAAACGATCATAAAACAAGTCACATTACAATAATCGTAAGTGAAAAAAATAAGTAAGGAGGAAGCTCAATGGGACAAAAAGTTAGTCCAGTGGGACTTAGAATTGGAATCAATAAAGACTGGGAAGCAAAATGGTATGCTGAAGGCAAAAAAGATTTCACTAAATTCTTAAATAATGATGTTCAAATTCGTAAATACTTATTCAAAAAGTATAAAACTGCTGGTATTTCTAAAATTGTTATCGAAAGAAACAATAAAAGAACTGAAGTCTTTATCTACGCATCAAAACCAGGCATCATTATGGGTCAAAGTGGTGTTGAAATAGAGAAAACAACAAAAGCCTTATCAAAGCTAGTAAAAGAAGAATTAAGACTTACTGTTGTTGAAATCAAAAACCCAGATATGGTTGCCCAATTAGTAGCGGACAATATTGCACATCAAATTGAAAATCGTGTTTCATTTAGAGTAGCTCAAAAGAAAGCTATTAGAAATACAATGAAAGCTGGTGCTAAAGGAATTAAAACCTTAGTATCAGGTCGTCTAGGAGGAGCAGACATTGCTCGTGGTGAAGGATATTCTGAAGGAACAATTCCTCTTCATACCTTAAGAGCAGATATCGACTATGCTACATCTGAAGCTAATACAACATATGGTAAAATAGGTGTTAAAGTATGGATATATAAAGGCGAAATTCTAGGAGACAAAAAGGGAGGTAATTCCAATGTTGATGCCAAAAAGAACTAAGCACAGAAAAACATTTAGAAGAAAATATGAAGGCAAAGCCAGAGGAAACACTAAAGTAAACTTTGGTGAATATGGTTTAATGGCAAAAGAAGGAGCTTGGATTACATCACAACAAATCGAAGCAGCTCGTATTGCTATGACTCGTTATATGAAACGTGGTGGTAAAGTTTGGATTAACATTTTTCCAGATTTATCACTAACTAAAAAGCCTCTAGAAACACGTCAAGGTAAAGGTAAAGGAAATCCAGAAGTATGGGTAGCGGTAGTTAAAGAAGGAAAAGTAATGTTTGAAGTAGGTGGTGTTGATGAAGCAACAGCTCGTGAAGCATTACGTCTAGCTTCTCATAAATTACCAATAAAATGTAAATTTGTAAAAAAAGAAAGTGGTGAGGTTAATGAAAACAAAAACTAATGATTTAAGAAAATTAACCACTGAAGAAATAAACAAAAAAATCGATAGTCTTAAAGAAGAATTATTTAATTTAAGATTTAAAAAAGCAATGGGCAATCTTGAAAATCCAGCTCACATGAGAGAATTAAGAAAAGAAGTTGCTCGTTTAAAGACAATTCTTAAAGAAAGAGAAATAGAAGGTTAAAGGAGGAATATGTCCTTATGAAAGATAAACGTGAAATAATTGGTGTCGTTGTAAGTGACAAACCAGATAAAACAATTATTGTTAAAGTTGAAACTTATAAAACAGATTCCAAATACAAAAAAAGATATAAAGACACAAAAAAATATGCAGCTCATGATGAAAAAAACATGGCACATGTCGGAGACAAAGTACGCTTAGTTGCGACTCGACCATTATCTAAAACTAAAAGATATGAACTTGTAGAAGTAGTTGAAAAAGCAGTAGTTCTATAATCTCTTTAGTTGGAAGGAGGAATAATAAATGGTACAACAAGAAACCCGCTTAAAAGTAGCGGACAACAGTGGTGCCCGTGAACTTTTAGTCATAAGAGTTCTTGGTGGTAGTAAAGTAAAAACTGGTAATATTGGAGATATAGTCGTTGGTACAGTCAAAAAAGCAACTCCAAATGGTAACATCAAGAAAGGTAAAGTAGTAAAAGCTGTTATTGTTAGAAGTAAGTTTGGAGTAAAAAGAGAAGATGGAACTTATATCAAATTTGATGATAACGCATGTGTTCTTATCAAAGATGATAAAAGCCCAATCGGAACTCGTGTACTTGGACCAGTAGCTCGTGAACTACGTGATCATGATTTTTCAAAGATCATAAGTTTAGCTAAAGATGTACTATAATCCATTAGTTTAAGGAGGAAAAAAACATGAAACTTAAAACTGGTGATAAAGTAATAGTAATTGCTGGTGCAAATAAAGGTAAAGAAGGAAAAATTATCCGCACTTTAAAAGACAAAGTCGTTGTGGAAGGTGTAAATTTAAGAAAGAAACATTTAAAACCTAAAAACAACAATGGAACAGGTGAAATAATTACAATAGAAGCACCTATTCATGTCTCAAATGTTGCAATAATAGATCCAAAAACTAAAAAACCAACCAAAATCAAATATGATTTTGATAAAGATGGTAAAAAAATTAGAATTTCAAAAAAATCTAATGAAAAGATTGACTAATTTGGAAGGAGGGTGGCAGTAAATGAACCGCCTAGAAGAAAAATATAAAAATGAAGTTGTTCCAAGTTTAACAGCAAAATATGGCTATAAAACACCAATGATGGTTCCTAAGATAGAAAAAATCGTCGTTAACGTTGGTGTAGGTGATGCTGTATCTAACTCAAAAATGTTAGAGGCTGCCGTAAAGGATCTAGAAGCCATTACAGGTCAAAAAGCTATTGAAACAAAAGCAAAGAAATCAATTGCCTCATTCAAAGTAAGAGAAGGTCATAAAATAGGATGTAAAGTAACTTTACGTGGTGAAAGAATGTACACATTCCTAGATAAATTAATATCTATTAGCCTACCACGTGTAAGAGACTTCCATGGCTTATCTAAAAAAAGCTTTGACGGACGCGGAAATTATACTATTGGTATTAAAGAACAAATTATTTTCCCTGAAATTAATTTTGATGAAGTAGTTAAAGTAAGAGGAATGGATATCGTTATTGTTACAACAGCAAAAACAAATGACGAAGCTTTTGACCTATTAAAAGAACTTGGAGTTCCTTTTAGGAAATAAGGAGGAAAATATGGCAAGAAAATCAATGGTGATAAAATCACACAAAAAACCAAAGTATAAAGTTCGTGAATATACTCGTTGTCAAAGATGTGGCAGACCACATGCTGTTATGAGTGATTTTGGACTATGTCGTATTTGTTTTAGAGAATTAGCTTACAAAGGACAAATACCAGGCGTTAAAAAATCAAGTTGGTAATAACTAAATAGATTAGTTTTAAACTAATAATAAAAGAAGGAGGGATTTAGATGACAACAGATCCAATCGCAGATATGCTAACAAGAATTCGTAATGCAAATGCAATGCATTATAAAGAAGTAGCTATGCCATCATCAAAGATGAAAGTAGAAATCGCTAAAATCCTAAAAAATGAAGGTTTCATCGAAAACTATAATGTAAACAAAGATGGTGTTCAAGCTACACTAACATTAACATTAAAATATGGTCACAATAAAGAGACAGTCATTACTGGACTAAAAAGAATTTCTAAACCAGGTTTAAGAGTATATTCATCACATGAAGATTTACCAAAAGTATTAAACGGTTTAGGAATAGCAATTATTTCAACACCAAAAGGCATCATGACAGACAAAGAAGCTCGTAAAGAAAAAGTTGGTGGCGAAGTAATCGCTTATGTTTGGTAGAAAGGAGCTCTTTAAATGAGTCGTATAGGAAAAAGAATTTTAAAAGTACCTGAAAATGTTAATGTTGAAGTAACTGATCAAAAAGTAACAGTTAAAGGACCAAAAGGAGAATTAACATTAAATTTAGTAGACAATATAAAAGTAAATGTTAAAGATGGTGAAGTAACTGTTGAAAAATTAAAAAACGACAAAAAAACCGAAGCTATGCATGGAACTACTAATTCAAATATCAACAATATGATTATTGGTGTTAGTGAAGGATACAAAAAAGGATTAGAAATTATCGGTGTAGGTTACCGTTTCAATGTACAAGGAAATACATTGACTGTCAATGCAGGATATTCACATCCAGTAAAAATAGAAATTCCTGCTGGAATTACAGCCAAAGCAATTAGTAATACCGAAATTGAACTTGAAGGTATCGATAAAGCAGCTTTAGGAAAATTTGCTGCCGAAGTACGTAAAGTAAGAGAACCTGAACCATATAAAGGAAAAGGTATCAGATACAAAGGTGAACAAATTCGTCGTAAAGAAGGAAAGAAAGCTTCTAAATAATAAGTAAAGGAGATAGTGCTTATGATAAAAAAACAATCGCGTAATGACATGCGTCTTGAAAGACACAAAAGAGTAAGAAAAAACTTATCTGGAACAAGTGCAAGACCAAGATTAAATGTCTTTAGATCAAACGCTAATATAACAGCACAAATCATTGATGATGAAAAAGGTGTAACTTTAGTAAGTGCTTCAAGTTTAGAAAAAGAACTTAATATTAAAAACGGTGGCAACATTGAAGCTGCTAAAATCATCGGTGCTGAAATAGCTAAAAGAGCAAAAAAAGCCAAGATTAAAGAAGTTGTCTTTGATCGTGGAGGATACTTATATCATGGACGTGTAAAAGCATTAGCTGAAGCAGCCCGTGAAAATGGATTAGAATTCTAATAAGGAGGAAAACTTATGAACGAAAACGTTAAAGCGGACGTTAAGAACGTTAAAGAACCACAAAAAAACAACGAACGCAATAATAATCGTAGACCTCGTCGTAATAACAATCGCCCAGCGAAAATTTACGAAGAAAAAGTCATCGATATCAATCGTGTAACTAAAGTTGTTAAAGGTGGACGTATCTTTCGTTTCTCAGCTACTGTTGTAGTAGGAGATCGTAAAGGAAAAGTTGGCTTAGGAACAGGAAAAGCCAAAGAAATGCCTGATGCAGTTAGAAAAGCCACATTAGCTGCTAATAAAAATGTCATTAAAATTGATTTAATAGATAACCGTACCATTTCACATGAAATAACAGTCAAAGAAGGAGCTGCTAGAGTAATGTTAAAACCAGCCACTGAAGGTACTGGAGTAAAAGCCGGTGGCCCAGTTCGTGATGTTCTAGAATTAGCGGGTGTTAAAGATGTATTGTCAAAAAGTCTTGGTTCAAGTACAAAGATTAACATGGCAAGAGCAACATTAAAAGCCCTTAAAGCTCAAAAATCACCAGCCCACGTTGCAAGATTAAGAGGAAAAACAGTTGAGGAGATTTTAAACTAATGAAATTACATGAATTAAAACCTAATGAAGGTTCAATAAAAGATAGAAAAAGAGTAGGACGTGGACCAGGAAGTGGAACTGGAAAAACAAGTGGCAAAGGTGAAAAAGGACAAAACGCAAGAAGTGGTGGCGGTGTAAGACCAGGTTTTGAAGGTGGTCAAACACCATTATTCAGAAGAGTGGCTAAAAGAGGATTTAATAACTATAACTTTAGAACGGTATATGCAACAATTAATGTTTCAGACTTAGAAAGATTTGACAACGAAACTGTTGTAACACCAGAATTATTAATTGAAACTGGATTAATTAAGAAAACATTAGATGGCATCAAAGTTCTAGGAAATGGAGAACTATCTAAAAAACTAATTGTTAAAGCCAACAAATTTTCAAGTGTCGCTAAAGATAAAATAGAAAAAAATGGTGGAAAAACTGAGGTGATTTAGATGTTCAAAACCTTAAAACTTATCTTTAATCCTAAAAATAAAGATATTCGAGGCCGCATTTTATTTACCTTATTTGGTTTATTAATATTCGCTGTAGGAACGACAATTCCCGTTCCTGGAACAGAAGGCGCCATATCTAGTTTAGGATTATGGGAACTATATAATGCAATTGGAGGAGGAGCACTTGAACAATTTTCCATCTTTGCTATTGGTGTAATGCCATATATCTCCGCATCAATTGTAACAAGTTTATTACAAATGGACATCATACCATATTTTTCTGAGTTAAAACAACAAGGCCAAGAAGGACGTCGTAAAATCAACAAAATAAATCGCTATTTAGGAATAATAATAGCTTTCTTCCAAGGTTTAGCAATGGCTTTCGCCTTTGTTCAAAATGGAACAACTATAGATTATATCAAAATAGCAACAATCTTAACAGCAGGTACTGCGTTCCTATTATGGCTAGGAGATCAAATAACTCAAAGGGGTATTGGTAATGGAATATCATTAATCATTATGGCAGGTATTATATCAACTATACCAAAAATGTTTATAGATACATTTAACACATTAATTCTTGATACAACTGGATCAATATTTATTGGAATAGTAAGTTTTATATTATTTGTTTTATTCTATATAGCTATTATTATTGGTGTCGTTTTTATCGAAAAATCAGAACGAAGAATACCAATTCAATACTCAAATCAAACATCAGCAGCATATGGTAAAAAACAAAACTATATTCCATTCAAATTAAATTCAGCTGGTGTCATGCCTGTTATCTTTGCTTCCGTTTTATTCTCAGTTCCAGCCTTTATCGCCGGAATATTAGGAAGTGAAAATGGCTTTTCAATTTTTGTATCAAAATACTTAAATTATACAACACCAATTGGCTTTGTAATATATATCATTCTTATCTTCTTATTTGCATTCTTTTACGTCTTTTTATCAATTAATACTGAAGAATTATCAAAGAATCTAAATAAACAAGGTGGTTATATTCCAGGAGTAAGACCAGGTAAAGAAACAAAAGACTATATTAAGACTGTTTTAAGTAGAATAACCCTAATGGGTGCTATCTTTATTGCTATTATTGCAGGATTACCAATTGTCTTTAGTAGCTTTATTAATACTAACTTACCATCAAGTGTAAGTATTGGTGGAACAGGAATCTTAATCGTTGTTGGTGTTGCTCTAGAAACATATCGTCAATTAGAAAGTAGTCTAATCAATCGTAGCTATCGAGGTCGCCGTTAATGAAGAATATTATTTTTATCGCCCCTCCCGCTGCGGGAAAAGGAACATATTCCAAATTATTACAAGATAAATATAATATTCCTCATATCTCAACGGGTGACTTATTAAGAGATGAAGTAAATAAAGCTACATCACTAGGAAAAGAAATTTCAGAAGATATGAAAAATGGTAAATTAATAAGTGATACAATTATAACTAATTTATTAAAAAATAGATTAGAACAAGATGATTGTAATAATGGCTATATCCTAGATGGTTATCCAAGAAATATTCATCAAGCTAAAATCTATGAAGATATGTTAA
Source organism: uncultured Bacilli bacterium (assembly GCA_944363595.1). Taxonomy (GTDB): domain Bacteria; phylum Bacillota_I; class Bacilli_A; order RF39; family UBA660; genus CALVUN01. Next base: position 6,753 of record CALVUN010000064.1, on the reverse strand, counting down.
AAAGTCTAAATAAAGAATTAGGTATTGTAATATATCTTGAAGTAGATAAAGAATTAGCATTAAAAAGAGCTTTAGGACGTGTTGTATGTCCTCATTGTGGAGCATCATTTAATACCAAAATAGATGCATTTAAGCCTAAAAAAGAAGGTATATGTGATATCTGTCATCATCAGTTAGAAATAAGAAAAGATGATACTGAAGAAACATTCCTAAAACGCTTCGATACCTATCTAGAAAATACCAGTTCACTAATTAATTATTATGAAGAAAAAGGTGTTTTAAGAAAAATAAAATCAGAAAATAATGATACAAACGAAATAATGTTAAATAAGATAAGAGGCGTAATAAATGATTAGTATAAAAAGTGAATATGAAATAGAATTAATGAAAAAAGCTGGTCATATCGTATATCTTACTCACCAACATTTAAAGCCATATCTAAAACCAGGTATAACAACCAAAGAATTAGATAGAATTGCCGAAGAATTTATAAGAAGTCAAGGTGCAACTCCATCATTTTTAAATTATAATGGCTTTCCTGGATCAATTTGTACATCCATAAATGATCAAGTTGTCCATGGCATTCCCAGCAATCGTAAATTAAAAAATGGTGATATCATCAGTATTGATATTGGGGCTTGTTATAAAGGATATCATGGTGATTCAGCATGGAGTTATCCTGTTGGTGATGTATCAGAAAAAAAGAAATATCTATTAGAGCATACAGAGAAAGCATTATATGAAGGATTAAAACAAGTCCATCCTGGAGCACATATAGGAGATATATCTCATGCCATTGAAACATATGCTCATAAACACAAATTAGGTGTTGTAAGAGAATTAGTGGGACATGGAGTAGGTAATCACCTACATGAAGATCCGGATGTACCAAATTATGGTAAAGAAAATACCGGACCTGTTTTAAAAGAAGGAATGACAATTGCTATTGAACCAATGTTAAATTTAGGAACACGTGAAGTGTTTATCGAAGATGATGATTGGACAATAATAACTCAAGATGGCAAACCATCAGCTCATTTTGAACATAGCATTGTCGTAACCAAAGATGGTTATCAAATATTGACAGGAGATGATAATTGTGAGTAAAAGCGATGTAATTGAAACTGAAGGTAAAGTTCAAGAAATTTTACCTGGAGGAAAATTCAAAGTTGAAATCGAAGGTGGCCACATCGTAGAAGCCCATGTTTCTGGTAAAATGCGCATAAATAATATACGTATTCTACCAGGTGATAAAGTGGTTATTCAATTATCACCTTATGATCTAACACATGGGCGTATAATTTATAATAAAAAATAGGAGGATGAAAAAATGAAAGTAAGAGCGTCAGTCAAGCCTATTTGTGACAAATGCAAAGTAATTAAACGTAAAGGTAAATTAATGGTAATTTGTGAAAATCCAAAACACAAACAAAAACAAGGTTAATATAGGAGGGAAAAAATAATATGGCACGTATTAAAGGTATTGATCTACCAAATAACAAACGTATTGAAATAGCACTTACTTATATCTATGGTATTGGTAGAAAACTATCTAACAAAATTCTTACTGATGCAAATGTTGATATCAACAAGAAAGCAAAAGATTTAACAGATGACGAACTAACTAGAATTAGAACTGAAGTAGATAAATACTTAGTTGAAGGTGACTTAAGAAGAGAAGTAAGTATGAATATCAAAAATCTTATGGAAATAAAATGTTACCGTGGTATTCGTCATGCTAAAAAATTACCAGTAAGAGGACAAAGAACAAACAGAAATGCAGTTACTGCTCGTGGTGGAAAACGTAAGACAGTAGCTAATAAGAAAAAATAGTAAATAAGGAGGACAAGTTTTATGGCTTATAAAGCAAGAAAACGTAAAGTAAAAAAGAATGTTCCAAATGGTGAAGCACATATTCGTTCATCTTTCAATAATACTATTGTAACTATTACTGATAAAGATGGTAACGTAATAAGTTGGGCATCATCAGGAAAAATTGGAATTAAAGGAAGCAAAAAATCAACACCATATGCTGCAAGCCAAGCTGCTGAAAGTGCTGCTCGTGAAGCTGCTGCAATGGGTATGAAGACTGTTGATGTCTTTGTAAAAGGTTTAGGTGCTGGACGTGAAACAGCAATCCGTTCATTACAATCTGCAGGATTAGAAGTAAAGTCAATTACAGATGTAACACCAATTCCACATAATGGATGCCGTCCACCAAAAAGACGTCGTGGATAATTAAGAAAGGGAGTGTTTTAAATTGTTAAAATTTGAAAAACCAGATTATAAAGTAAAAGAATATATCAAAGATAATCACTATGGTAAATTTGAAATCGAACCATTAGAAAGAGGTTTCGGAACAACATTAGGAAATGCCCTAAGAAGAGTAATACTATCATCATTACCTGGAGATGCAATTACAAGTGTAAAAATTGATGGTGTAGCACATGAATTTCAAAAAATAGATGGCGTTATTGAAGATGTAACAGCAATCGTATTAAATTTAAAGAGTGTTGTCCTAAAAAATCATTCCAAAGATGAAAATAAAATCATAAGATTATCTGCAAATAAACCAGGTGTTGTAACCGCAGGTGACATTGAAGTAGATGCTGATATTGAAATTTTCAATAAAGACCAAATAATCTGTACTTTAGCAGAAGGCGGAAGTATTAATATGGAAATGACAATTGGCAGTGGTCGTGGTTACAATCGCGCTGAAGAAAATAAAAAAATATATGGTGAAAAAAATAATAAAGCCAATGTCATTTATATTGATAGCCTATTTTCACCAATTGAAAGAATTAACTATGAAGTAGAAACAGCTCGTGTTGGTCAAAATAACAACTTTGATAAACTAATTTTCGAAGTATGGACTAACGGTTCAATAACTCCCGAAGAATCAATTGCTTTAGCAAGCAGAATCTTAATTGAACACTTCGAAATACTAGCAGATTTAAATGAAATAGCTGATGAAACAGGATTAATGATTTCAAAAGCGGAAGATCCAAATCAAAAAGCCCTAGAAACATCTATTGATGACTTAGATTTATCTGTCAGAGCATACAATTGCTTAAAACGTGCAGGCATACTTACTTTACATGACTTAGTTGATAAAAGTGAAAATGAAATGATGAAAATTCGTAATTTAGGAAAGAAATCACTTAAAGAAGTTATGGACAAAGTAAAAAGTATGGGCTTAAAATTTAGAGATGAAGACTAATTAAGTAAGGAGGAAATCATGGCATATAGAAAACTAGGAAGAGATAACAAACATCGTCGCAGTATGCTAGCAACTTTAACCAAACAACTAATCATGAATGAAAAAATAGTAACAACAGAAACTAGAGCTAAAGAAGTAAGAAAATCATTCGATAAAATGGTAACTTATGGTAAAAAAGGAACTTTAGTATCAAGAAGACTAGCATTAGCTTTCTTACATAATGATAATGAATGTGTAAAAAAAGTATTTGACGATTTAGCGCCACGTTACAAAGACAGAAATGGTGGTTATACAAGAATTATCAAAACAACAGAAAGAAAAGGCGATAACGCTTTAATGGTTATCTTAGAATTAGTATAAAAGATAGTATTTATTGACTATCTTTTTTATGTTATAATTAAAGGGGGAATTACTATGTTGGATAAGTTCATTGATGAATTAAATAATTTAACTAAAACCATCAATAATGAAGAAAAAAAATTACAAAGTATGAAAGAAGAACTAGAGAAAAAGAAAAAAGTTCTATATCAAAACTCTCAATTTCCTATTGAATTAATAATGCCTATAATAATAAAATTAATAAACAATTACACTCAAAATAATTATCATTTTCAAGAATTATGTTTTACACCATATAATAAACGTTCCATCAACAAAGAATACTTTGGTATAATATATAATTCTAAGGCAACATGTTTCGATAAAGAAAAAGCAACTTTTTGGGATGAGATTGAACAAGGAAATATTCATATCATTTACCAAAAAAATGCCAAAGCCAAACCCCAAACCATAATTTTCACCAATGCTTTTAAAATACCCAAAAATGAATTAATAACTATAAGTAATAAATTGTCAGATAAAATACTAAATAACATTATTAACAATTTTATAGAAGATATCATCAAAGAACGAATAAATAATCATATAAATAAAATAAACATTTCATATCTTGAAGAAAAACTAAGAATATATTTAAAGAAAGCTCCATCAAAAACAAAAGTCAAAAGGTAGTATATATATTCCCATTTTTCTCATAATAATTATGAAAGGATGATATCATGGATAAAAATGTAGAATTATTAGAATATATCTATCAAGATGCTGACATGGGCGTAAAATCTTTAACTAATCTAATCAATACAATAAACAATAAAGATAATAAAATAAAAAAATTAGTTGAAGACAAATTAAAAGGTTATGAAGAAATCTTAAAAAAATGTCAAAAATTATTAAAGGATTACCAAGCGGAACCCAAAAGTAAAGGATTAAAAGCCGATTTAGGATCATTTATGGGTATAAAAATGGAATTAATGAAAGATAATTCCGATGCCCGTATTGCAGATATGATAATTAAAGGTTTCACCATGGGGATTATTGATGCCGAAAAAAGAATAGAGAAATACAAAAAAGAAGTAGATCATAAAGTAATAAATATAGCTAAAGAAATTAAAGAATTTCAAGAAAAAGGTATTAAAGATTTAAAAACATATCTATAGGGAGGAAATATATGAAAGTATTAATCACTGGAGCATCATCAGGTATAGGAAGAGACATGGCCCATTACTTAGAAAGTTTTGGTTATAATTTATTTTTAGTCTCTCGTAACAAAGAAAAATTAGATGAAATATATAAAAATAGTAAAGTAAAAGTAAAAACCTTTGGTTTAGATTTAAGTAAACAAGAAGATTGTTTTAAATTATATCAAATGGTAAAAAAAGAAAATATTGATATCTTAATTAATAATGCCGGTTTTGGGGATGCAGGTAATTTTACTGAAACATCATTAGATAAAGAATTAAATATGATAGACTTAAATATCAAAGCTTACCATATCTTAACAAAACTATTCTTACAAGATTTTATCAAAAAAAATCATGGTCGAATACTAAATGTAGCATCGATGGCAAGTTTCATGCCAGGACCATATATGGCAACGTATTATGCCACGAAAGCATATATCTTAAATTTAAGTCTAGCAATTAATCAAGAATTAAAAAATGACAACTCAAATGTAAAAATATCTGTATTTTGTCCAGGACCAGTTCAAACAAATTTTAATAATGTTGCTAATGTCAAATTCAGTTTAATGCCAATCACCAGTGAATATGCTGCCAAATATGCTATTGATAACATGTTCAAAAACAAACTAATAATAATTCCCCCAAATATGAAAATAACACATCTATTAGCTAAAATTGCCCCATCAAAATTAGTATTAACGGTTAATTCCCATATCCAAAAACGCAAGCAATAGCGTTTTTTTAATTTATGTGGAAAATTAATATTAAAATTAAATATAAATTTAATAAAGCAAATTACAATTATTTTCAGAATTCAGAAACTAATATCAAATAGTTTCAACAAAACTAATATCAAATAGTTTCAAAAACTTGATTTTAATACAAAAAAAGTGTAAAATTATATCAGGAGGTACAAAATGAGAAAAATAAAAAAATCAGATATAGCATTAATTATTGGTGTAATTGCCATTGTTGCAATTAGTTTTTTCGCAATTCAAGGAAATGCACCAAAAATAGAAAAACCAATTACTATTTCAGGAGAAGGAGGATTAACTCAAATTACATATGAAGAATATGATGAATTAGTAAAAAGTGGCGAACCATTTATTGTTGTCTTAAGCAGTGCAACATGTTCACATTGTCAAAATTTTATGCCAATTGTTGAAGAAGTAAGTGAAGACAGGAATCTTCCTATCAAATATGTTGATCTTGATGAATTTAGTAATGAAAATATGAGTTCGTTATCAACATCTAATAGTTTTCTTAAGAAAAATCAATGGGGTACACCAACAACACTAATACTTATGGGTGAAACCGTTGTAGACTACTTAGAAGGTGAAACAGATGAAGAAACATTTATAGACTTCCTTGAAGAAAACGTAGTTGTCGAATCATAGAGTAAAAAGAAAGGAAAGATATTATGAGTATAACATATCAAATGGCTCGTAACTTTAAAAGAAAATATCCACTTACAGTTGCTTGGCGTATTAAACAACATTGCAAAGTTATCGATCGTCATATAAATCCTGATGAAAAAGTATTATATGTTTTCTTAGGTCAAAAAAATGCAAGCTCACTTGATTTTGTCAACACTTATGTTTTTGCTCTAACAGATAAAAGATTAATATATGCAACTAAAAGATTAGTCTTTGGATATTTCTTTTATGCTATTACTCCAGATATGTTTAATGATTTAACCGTTAAACAAGGACTAATTTGGGGTAAAATCATTATAGATTCAGTAAAAGAAGAAGTGTTACTTTCTAACATAAGTAAAAATGCTCTTGATGAAATAGAAACAAAAATTACTCAATATATGATGGAAGAAAAAAAGAAATATAATCCACATGATCATCATCATTAAAAAGAAATTGTCAACCAAATAATGGTTCTACACGATTTGATGGGAACTAAAAAATAAGTTTTCTGACGAAATGTTGGGAAACTTTTTTTAAATTCTAGACGATTTGATGGGAGCTTTGCTTGCGTTATCAACAAGATATGATGGGAACT
>CALVUN010000063.1 GCA_944363595.1 uncultured Bacilli bacterium | reverse complement strand
GATATTTAACCCTTATATTATAAGGGTTTTTATTTTGCTTTTTTGTTTTAGGTACATATTAGGTACACATTTTCAATAAATATTATTAATTTTCAATTAATTTTATAATCTCATCAAATTTCGATTTGTACATATGAGAGTACTTATTTAATGTCATACTAACATCAGAATAACCTAAGTATTTTGCTACTAATACTGGAGCCACCATATTGATGACATAAGGAACCGTTACGAAGTCAATCACTTAATTTCGTAACAGTTCTTTTTTATTTATTATTTATATTATATAAAAATAAAAAAGCATAATTATTCACTAATTAATGAATTAAATTATGCTTTTTTACATATTTTCTCTCATATCCCATTTTAATAAGTTCATCGACCATATCTTCAAAATAATAATTATCAATAATCTTCTTATCTTTTATAATATAACTAATAAGTTCCATTTCCATTTCTTCACTAAAACCAAGGAAATGTAGATTACTAAAAAAATTATCTAAAGCAACAATATTTGATGAAAATTTCCCATAGCACAAATAACTCAAATACATCCCCATAAGAGAAGTTTTATCTTCATATCTACCATATTGTTTAATACTATCAATAGAATAATGTTCTTCATCAAAACAATGTTCATTACTAACCATATTTTCAATAATAAGAGCATCAAAATCAATAAATTGAATATCTAAATCATTATTAATCATAATATTTTTACTATAAATATCTCCATGGATAATATCGCTATTATGCATTTCCTTTAACAATAAGATATTCCTTTTCCATAATTTTAAAAATTCTTCATCACTAATATAACATGTAAATTGTTCTGTATCAAGTGTCTTATATCCCTTCAATACAGGTAATACAATTTTACTTTTACAATTAATAAATAATTGATTATTTTTTTCATTATCATTAAGTTTATATACATCTTTAGGTATATTAACAAAAGACAAATTCTTATCTTTAAATAAGTTCCATGCTGCAATTTCCACTGGTGAATATTTTAAAAAATAATCTTCTCCCCAAATAAATATTCTATCATACTCATTTCCATTATAAAACAATTTTTCCATTACATCACCTGATGAGCATATATTATAATAAAAAAAATAACTTTCGTCAAATTAACCAATAATATTACAAAATTAATGTTTAGTAATAATTTTTGTTCCCATAATTAATTTTTTTTGATAAAATATATATATAAATAAAAATAGATGTAGGTAGGTTAGAATGAAAAAAAGAAGTATAAAATTAAAAGACTACATAAACAAAGATTATAAATTTGATAAAAGTACAATGATAGGTATATTTTGCCTTATAATTGTTATAACAGGTATATGTGGCTGGCTTTATGAAGTAATTTTCTATTATTTCAACAGTGGTATGACTACTATCTATTGGAGGGGTGGCAATTTCTTACCATGGATAAATATCTACGCCATTGGAGCAGTTTTAGTTTATTTTTTAACCTATAAAAAAAGAAAGAATCCCCTTTATGTTTTTATAATAAGTGCCTTAACGACAGGAATATTAGAGTACCTTGGTGGTTGGTTTATGGAATATATTTTAAAAGTAAAATGTTGGGATTACAATTCTGAAATACTAAGTTTTGGTAGCATAAATGGCTATGTATGTTTAAGAAGTATATTAATTTTTGGTATATTTAGCTTAGCATTAATTTATATAATTGTTCCCATATGCTTCAATCTTGCCAGAAAATTACCCAAGAAAAAATTTCTTGCTATAAGTTATACTCTAGTAACTATTTTTCTTCTTGATGAGTTATATAACTTAATATTTGCTAAAATATTATCTCTTCCAAGAGCATCAGATATATATAAGAAAATAGGATTTAATTATTTATATTTCAAATAAATAATGATTTATTTACACTTGCCATATACTTGACAAAATTAATAAATAAGCCCAGAAATAATTGACAAATCTTGTAAATATTATATAATTATAATAAGAGGTGGTTGGCCATGATAAAGTATGAAAGTCAAAAAATAATTCAAAGCCAAAAGCAATACGAAATGCTAAAAAATAGTCTTAATTTTATGACAAATAAAGATGAAATCAAAGATATATGTAATGAATTAAATCGCATTGAAGAAAATATTCTCAATCTGACCAATGAAGAATATGAAAAAGTTTACATGCAAACTTTAGCTCAAAAAGCAGATTATATGGATGAAGAAAGAGAAAGGATTCATAACCTAATAGAGCTAATTGAAGAACGCCTAGCTTATTTAGAAAAACGTCGTCATGAACATAAAGAAATTACAGGTTTAATTGCAAAACAACCAATAACTCTTGGAGAAGATGAATTACCTGAATTAAAAAAGAAAATAAGTACAATTGATAAGTACGAAAAAAATGTTAAATTAATAGAATTATTGACTAAAGAGATAGTAAATTTAGGAGAAAGAATCAACAATGCACTAGAGAAAATGCAAAGTAATGCAACTTTAAATGAACAATTAGAAAAAAGAATGATTTCCCTATTTAATGAAAGCTTTCGTAAATTAGACTTATACTCATTGCCAGAACGTAGTAAAGAAATAAATTTAGCTTATAATGAATTAGAATTTTCTTTATCAAAAGCCAGTGACAATCTCATGAAGGCTAAAAAAACATCTAATAATGAATTAATTTTAGAATGTGAGTCCATGTTAAAAGCGGCAAGTGAAGATTTTAATCACTATAAAGAAAAGAAAATAATCCTAAAATTATTAGAAATATATGACTTAAAAGTTCAAAACTATGAAGAACTAATTAAAAAACGTGAAGAAATAAATGATCTTCTTCGTAGCATATCTGGAAGTGAATTATATAAATTAGTTTTTGATGAAATAAATAAACAATATAACACCATCAAAATAGAAAGCCAAGATGTAAAAACATATACTACACTTACCGAAGACAAAGAAAAGAAAAGTAAACTATTATATGAAATTGAAGAAGAAAATAGTAACGAAGAATTTTTAAGTAGTATTAAAGATATAATTGAAAATGAAAAACGTAAAAAAGAGGAAGAAGAAGAAGAAAGACGTAAACATGAAGAAGAAATTCTTCGCCAGAAGCAATTAGAAGAAAAGAAGCGTCAAGAAGAAATATTAAAACGTCAAAAACAACTAGAAGAAAAACGCAAAAAAGAAATAGAAGAAAGAACAAGAATTCTTCTTTCTGAAAAACAAAAGTCCGTTATTAATAATAAAGTGGAAACACCAACTCGCTCACATGTAAAATCAACACCAAGTACTTCCAAGAAAGATATAGCACCTAAAGAAGTAGAAACTCCATCACTACCAAGACGTGAAATACCAAAGAAAGAATTAAAATTAGAACAACCTGTAAATAATCAAGAATACTCTTTCTTTGATAAATTAATTGAAGAAACAAAAGCAAACAACTTAAGTTCTAGTAAGGTAAGTAATGAAAAAATAACTAATAATAATCCAAAAAAAGAATCTAATTCTGATGTTACTAAAGAAGACTTATTCATGGATCTAAAGAAAGCAAGTGAAACAAAAGTTACAAGTAATCATGAAGAAAAAACTGTTTCAAGCTCTAGCACCAATGCTAATAAAAATATTGATGCAATCCCCATTATTCAAAATAATAAATTAGTACCAGAGAAAGTTGATGAAGAAATTGTAAAACAAGAAGAAATTGATAAACGTTTTAAAGAAGATAGTAAACCACTAGAGGACTTCTCAGTTGAAGATATAATCTTCCCTGAAATGCCAATGTAAAAGAATGAAGAGGTGAAAAAATGATAAGGCCAAGTAGTTTGAATAATAAAAGTATATTAGAAAACCTATATCGCATTCTCCGTATGAGTTTATTACTCGGGGATACTGAAAACAAAGATGAAACAGTTGCCAATTTTGAAGATACGGCAATAAAATTAGATAATATTGAACAAGAAGAATATAATAAAAATTTAGATAGCAAATTTTATACAACAGTAACATTAGAAGAAGAAGAAAGAAAATTATCTGATTTAATAAAATACGTTAGTGAAAGAGTTGAAAGTAGAAAAAAAATTGAAGAAGAATATGAAGAAGCAGTAGGAAGACCCCTTGGAGGTCTAGAACCTATCGCTGAAGCCGAAAATATTAATAATTATCAAGTTCGACTAGATTATATAAAAGAATATTTAGATAATACCAAAAAAATAGAATCTACAGAAAAAGATATTGAAGAATTAAAAAATCAATTAGAACAAGAAGAAGAAATAAAAAAAGAGTATGAAAAACTAAACGACCAAATGGAAAACCAACTAATTGATAAATTTAATGAAATTATTCATTCTTTTGAAGATGATTATTATCAAAATCTAGAGGCAACAAGTATTGATAATGATATTGCCACTTTAGATACTACTATTGAAGAAAACAAAAAATCTCTAGATATATTCACCAAATCATATGAAACACTTCGTAATGCTGGTATATCTACACAGGATGAAATTGAATATTCAAAATATGTTAAAGAAGCTAAAGAAGTATATTATAAAAATGTCGAACAACGATATCTATTAAAATTATATAAACTAATTTTTGATAGTGTAAATGATTTCGATAGCATATATCAAAAGCGAAACCAAATTAATTCACTTTTAGAAGAAAGATTAGATATACGTAAAGAATTAAACATAGAAACAAGAGATTGCTTATTACCAATGTATTCAATGTTAGATGAACAATATAAAGAAGTAGAAAACGAAAAAGAAAATGTTGACAATATCAATAGTATCAATGAAAAAATCAAATTTAAACAAGCAAAATTAGAAAACTTACATGCAGATAATCAAAAAGTTGAAATATTAGAATTATTAAAAGAATTTTGTATTATTGATACATATGAATTACCAACTGAAGAATCACAAGAAGAAACGGACAAAAAAGAAGTTGAAGAACTAAAACCAAATACTATTGTTGAAATCAAAGATTTACCTCCAACAATGAATTTAGACATAGTTACAACTAAAACCAATACTGTTATGAAACGAGTTGGAGAAATGCTTGGTATTAAAGAAAAAGAAGTAAAGAAGGAAGAAAAAACAGAAGAAGTACCTGTTTTAGAACAACCAGTAGAAGAAAAACCTAAAGAAAATACACCAGTTATTCCAGATATAACTCCAATTTTTCCAACAACTAATGAAAATATAACACCTAACTTTAATCAAACTTCATCATCACAACCAGTTGCTGCTACTTCAAATAACGAAAGCATATTCCCTAATGAAATATTTCCTCCAGTGACTCCACCACCTAAAGTTCAGCCAATAATTGCCCCAGAGCCAGAAGTTGCAACCAATAATAATTTATTAAATGATGAAAATATTGATAAAATATTTTGGCCTGAAGATACTAGTGATTTAATGGAAGAAGATAAAAAAGAAATAAAAAAAGATTTCCCAAATATTCCCGATGACTTTACAATAAATAAAAATCAACCAGGGACTAATATTGAATTACCAAATTTACCAGAAAACAAATAGAGAGGAAGATATTATGGATTTGAATAAAATAATTGTTTTAGCTAATAATGAAAAATATCTAACAATCGATAAAGCTACTAAAAATGATATTGATTATTATTATATTGCTGAAGTAAACAAAGAGGAAACAGACATAAAAGATAATTACAAAATAGTAACTATTGATAAAGATGAAGAACATTCATATATAAATGAAGTACTAGGGGAACAAAATTTAAAAGATATATTGCCATTGTTTATAAAATAAAAACTGTTAACAATTGATGTTTATTCATTATAAAAATATCAATATTAACAGTTTTTTTATATATAAAGTAAATAAAAAATTAATATAATTTTCATTAATTAATAAAAAAAAACCCTCAATTTATAAGGATTTGTATAATATCTAAATGGCGCGCCCATAGGGATTCGAACCCCAAACCTTTTGGTCCGTAGCCAAACGCTCTATCCAATTGAGCTATGGGCGCACTTAAAAATTACAATATATAGTATATACTATTTTTCTAAAAATTTCAATACATTTTTAAAAATTCGCCTAAAGTTAAGGAAAATATAGGAAATATAAAAAATATATGATAAAATTATTAACATAACTCACAAATAAGAAAGGAAAAATTATGAACATAAATTCTCTAACTAAAGAATATGACAAATTACAAAAGAAATATGGTGCCAAAGAATTAAATTCAATTTACAATGGAGGTTGTACAGACAATCCCAATATATGTTTTGTCTTCATGAATCCAACTGGGAAAAATATTGCTTCATCTAAGACATGGAAAGGAATAAAAGCACCATGGATAGGAACCAAGAATATATGGGACTTATTTGTTAACTTAGATTTATTAGATATAGATATATATAATAAAATAAAATCTCTTAAAAGAAATGAGTGGACTGAGGAATTTGCTCAAGAAGTATATAATAATGTCACAAAACATAAATATTTCATTACCAATTTAGGAAAATGCACTCAAATTGATGCAAGAGAGTTACCTAACTCAGTATATAAAGAATATTTACATCTATTAAATAAAGAGTTTAATATCATAAATCCTAAAATAATAATTCTCTTTGGTAACCAAGTAAGTTCTATTGTATTAAATCAAAAAATATCTGTGTCACAAGTCCGCAAAAAAAGATTTATAAAAAAAATAAATGGCCATGAATATAAATTTTATTCTGTATATTATCCTGTAGGAAATGGTAGATTTAATATCGATAAATCAATTGAAGATATAAAATGGATAATAAGCCAAGAATTAAAAAAATAAAAAGTTTTAACTTTTTATTTTTTAATCATTAATTTAATAATTCTTTAATAAAATTATCACAACTATCATTTACCATAATAGCCTTATCTTTTATTTCCCAAGCCATATCCAAATATCTATCGTTAACTCTAATTAATTTAGTATCATTAAAATTAAAACACATTTCTTCAAAAGGAAATCTAATAATACTAGGAGTATTAAAACCTACTCCTAATTCTATTAAAAGTAACTTTTTATTTTTATTATCATTTATAAATTTTTCATAATTATTATTTAACTCATGCCAATTATCATCTTCAATAAAGAAAGCATCTTTTCTTAAATTAACTTCCATTTTACCATTACAAACAGGACAATAAGGAACTAATTTAGTAGGTATATGGCAATCAACATCCAATTTACGCATTTTTTTAACCATATCTAAATCATCATAAAGTTTATTATGGCAACCTACAGCACATTGAATCTTAGCAAGTGAACCTTGTACTTCAAAAACCTTTTTCCTATCAAAACCAGCTTTTAAAAATTGCCCATCAACGTTAGTAGTAATAACAAAATAATTTTTATACCTAACTAAATTAAATAAATCAATATATAATTTTTTAGCCTCAATATTGTATAAATAATCAATATGCTTTGCCCAATAACTCCATCGCTCTTCCTCTGATGAAAAATCATAAAAAGAAGAAGTATACATATCCGTCATACCATATTTATCAACTAATTCAGGAAAATTTTCTTTAAATTTTTCTTTTCCATAATTAATTCCTGCAGCGGCCGAAAGACCAGATCCCGCCCCAATAATTACCGCATCACATTCATCAATACATTTCTTAATTTTTGAGTATATCTTCATAGTAATTCATATCCTCCTTTGTAAAAACATTAAATACAATTTTATCAAAAGCCTTAGGTTCTTTTTTCAAATAATCTCTCACTGTATTAATAGCAATCTTACTAGCTTCATCTTTAGGAAAATGAAATACACCAGTAGATATAGAAGGAAAAGCAATCGTCCTAATATCATTCTTTTTAGCCAAATTTAAACAAGAAATATAACATTCCGCCAATTCTTTTTTTTGTTTATCTGTAAGCTTTCCATAAACAATAGGGCCAACCGTATGAATCACATAATCACTTGGAAGATTAAAAGCACTAGTAATTTCCGCTTTACCCGTTTTTTCCGTTTTACCCTGCATTATTTCATTACAATAAAGTCGCAATCTTATACCAGCACATGTATGAATAGCATTATCAATACAAGAATGATTTGGAATAAAACATCCCAACAGATATTCATTCGCAGCATTCACAATTGCTCCAATTTTAAGAGTGGTAATATCACCGAGCCATAAAGCAATACTATCTTCCACACAAGAAATATCTTTAACATCAGTAACAAATTTATCTTCTAATTCCAATTGCAATAATCTATCTTCCATTTTAAGTATTTTTTCGTCGATCCCAAGGGGAGGCCGCATATTAATAATTCCTCTTAAAAAACTTCTCTTTTCACTGTAATCAGTAGGCCTTTCATATTTCAGTAAACGCTTATCCTCGTTAACAAAGTAATCCAATAACTTATCTACTAGCTCATTTTTATTCATTCCTATCACTTCCATATTTTTCACCAAATAATTTCATGCACTCAAGAACATTTTTAAGTTCCCATCCCTTATTCGTAAGAGAATATTCAACCTTTGGAGGTACAACCGGATATACAGTTCTTTTAACAATTCCATCATTGACAAGTTCCCTTAAATTTTCCGTAAGAACTTTTGCAGATATTCCTATAACAGACTTAGCTAATTCATTATATCTCTTTGTTCCCGTAAGTAAATCTCTTAATATAATAATTTTCCACTTATTACCAATAATCGATGCAGTATATTCAACTGGACAATTCGTATAAATTTTTTTCATAGTAACACCACCTAACAATATTATACATTATTAATTACTTTTTTAACAGTACGTACTTTTTAGTAAGTATAAAATTACTATCTATGAATAAAAAATTTCCAATAATCCATTATAATATTGGAGGGATAAAATGAATGAAGATAAAAATGAAATCAACGTATTAGATGAACTTAACAAAGGTGCTTGTATGGGCAAAGATGCTATTCACTTTATATTAGACAAAGTAGATAACGAAAAATTAAAAGAAGAATTAAATAATCAATATCATAAATATAAAGAAATATCTGAAAAAATATGCAGGTTATATCCTAATTATAATGAAGGACATCCTCATGAGACAAGTACCATGAACAAAGTTATGACATGGTATGGTATTGAAATGAAAACCCTAACTGATGAAAGTACTTCAAAGATTGCCGAACTTCTATTACAAGGAACAAATATGGGTATAATCGAGGGAAGAAAACTATTAAATCATAAAAATACAGACAGAGAAGTTCACAAATTAGTTCAAGAATACGTTGATATGCAAGAACAAGCAGTTGAAAAATTAAAACAATTTTTATAATTAATAGAAATTAAAAACATAGTTATTGATCCATTTAAACTATGTTTTTTTTATACAATTTAATTTATTAACAAATATATTAATTATTATTTAACCATTCCGTTGCTTCTATAATCATATAAAAAGAAATAACAATAATAACAATACTAATACCTCCACCAGTAGCTATAATCATAATTTCATTAAAGTTGACATTTTCCATCCCAAAAGTAGAAAGCATTACAACTTCTAATGATAATAATGAAATAAAACTAGCTACCACATTAATAATTTTTGCCGCTTTCATCAAAGGACTTTTATATTTTCGATATCTAATCAAATTAACAATACCCCAAATTAACAAATAAAAAGTATAAGCAGCAATAGTAATAGCAATATAATCAGGATATATAACAATAATATTATTATTAACAATAACCAATATAATAATTGCTAAAATAACATTCATAAAAAGCAAAAGAATACCACATTTTCTATATTTCAAATATTCATCCTTTAAAGTAACTATATCACTTAATTCCATTTTAACCAAATTAAATCTTAAAATTACTAATAATAGATAATATAAAGCAAAAGAAATAAACCAAATAGATTTATAACATATTCCTGATATTAACTTAAATAATACATATATAATATTTAATAAAAAAGAAAAAAATAAAGAAAACTTATATCTCAATTTATAGTCATTAACATAAATAGTTAAATACTTATTATTTTTAATAATATAATAAATAATAACATTCAATAATTTATAGATCTTAATACATAAAATAACAAAGAAATAACTCATAATAGGATATAAAGCATAAGCAATATTTGAATTGAAGCCATCAAAAAAAACCAAATAAATTAAAGATATAACAATAAAAAATATGCCAATATAGATAACAAAATTATAAGGATTAAAAAAATTATACAACCATTTTTTCATTATTCACCAACTAGATATTATTTATTTCCCTTAATATAAGAATAAATAGGGTAGTTTAAGACACAAATAACTAGACCTATAATTCCAAATATAATTCCAATAATCATATCATTAGTACTAACCTTATCGACCATAACTTTACTCATACCATAACCCATAACTAAAGCACCAATAATTCCCATAATCCAGGTTATTACAATCCCCCAATTAATAGGTTCATGTTTCTTTTTAGGATGAGAATTTTTATATACAGGAATAATTCCTAATAAAATAATAAAACCTATAATTGAAATTCCAACACCAATTTTAAACATTGCCCATTCTTGAACAAGTACCATACACATACCAACAGCAAATATAATTCCCCCAATAGTACCTAAAATAATTTCTAATAAAGTATCTTTTTTCATAAATTTTCCTCCTAACAAAATCAATTTTTTTTATTAATCTTCTTTTTTTAATCTTTATTTAGACACTTGTCTTGTTAATACAATTATAGTATAATACATAGAAAGATTTAAAACAATCAACAAATTAAAATAAAATGTTGGAATAATGGAGGAAAGATGAATAAACCAAATAATAAAAGAAGAAGAAATTCCCAAACAAAAATTGAAAAAGCCTTTGTTACATTAATTCAAGATAAAGAAATTAATCAAATACATGTAACAGAAATAATAAAAATAGCCAAAGTAAATAGATCGACTTTTTATGCTAATTATATGGATATCTACGATTTAGCAGATAAAATATCTCATAATGTGATAAATGAAGTAAAAAAACTATATCATGAAGAAATAAAAAATCAATATAATAGTAATGATTATTTAAAACTTTTTAAACATATTAAAAACAATCAACTCTTTTATAAAACTCTTTTTAAATTAGGAGTAGAGAATAAAATAAGTAATCTTTTATATGATAATTATTTAGCCCAAACAATGTATCAAGATAAATTCATAGATTATCATATAACTTTTTTCAAAGCGGGACTTAATGCCATTATTAAAAAGTGGTTAAATAATAATTGCCAAGAAAGCCCTGAAGAAATATTTAGCATATTAAAAAGTGAATATGAAAAAAAAGTTAATAAAAAATAAAGACATCATTATTCCACGTCTTTATTTAAAATATCCATAAATTCTTTTATATCACTATCACTTGGATTAGAACTAAAACGTACTCCTTCTAGCCAATCTCCTCCATTAGAGTAACTTTCAAGTAACTCGCCACTTTCTCCAATTCCTGATGAAGAAGATGTACAAAATGGAATTACTGTTTTCCCATTAAAATCATTATCCTTAACAAAATTATCTACTGGCCATGCAGCAATTCCCCACCAAATAGGATATCCAATTAAAACTGTATCATAACTATCCCAATTAGCTACTTCTGTCGTTTCAAGTTCAACATCACGTAAAGACTCATTATCATGTTCCCTAGATACTCTAGAGTTATCATCAGTCCAGTCTAAATCATCATCAGTATAAGGATTAACAGGAACAATCTCAAATAAATCAGCATCAAGATTTTGTGCAAGTCTTTCCGCTACATCTTTTGTATTACCAGTCGCAGAGAAATAGACAATTAAAATATTTCCTGCCTCACTAATATTATTAACAGTATCATTTTCTTTAACATTAGCATTATTACTAAAAAATAAGCAAACAACAACTATAATAACAATAATTAACAATATAACAATACCCAATATAAATTTCTTATTCACAATATATCACTATCCTTTATTTAATCAAAATTATTTCTTCTTTGTTTAACCATCGAATCAAACCATTTAACCATGTTAGGATCCTGATGATTAAAAAACAGACTATCATTAGTATCCAATTTACAAATTTCTTCCATATCTTCCTTCGAAATTTCAAAATCAAAAATATCAAAATTTTCCTTCATTCTTTCTATATGGGTTGATTTACAAACAACTATAATTCCTCTTTGAATAAGCCACCTCAAAATAATTTGAGCTGAAGTTTTATTATATTTTTTTCCAATATTAACCAAAGTATCATTCATAAACATATTATTTTTACCCTCTCCAAAAGGTGCCCAAGCCTCCATTTTAACACCAAATTCTTCCATATTTTCTTGTGCTTTTATTTGCTGATTCATAGGATTAGTTTCAACCTGATTAACCATTGGAATAATATCTCTTCCAAATAAACAAATATCGCTAAGTCTATCAGGATAAAAATTACTTACCCCAATTGCTCGGATTTTTCCCTCATGATACAAGTCCTCTAAAGCTCTATAAGCACCATAATAATCACTAAAAGGTTGATGTAATAATACCAAATCAATATAATCAGTTTTTAACTTTTTTAACGAAGCTAATACCGATTTTTTACATGCATCATATCCATAATTATCGATCCAAACTTTAGTAGTAATAAAAAATTCCTTACGTGGTATTCCACTTTCTACAATAGCTTCACCAACTTCATTTTCATTAAAGTAAGATTGTGCCGTATCAATAGAACGATATCCCACTTTAATAGCATCCATAACACATCTCTTCGTATCTTCTTTAGGAATTTGATATACACCAAATCCCAAAATAGGCATTTCTACGCCATTGTTTAATTTAACATATTCCATAAATATCTCCTTTCCTGTTAAGATTTTTTAGAAATGTTACATTTTTATGTTTTGTTAATAACAAACAAAGACAAGCTTTGTTTGAAAAAATATTATACTTGATGAAATCTAAAAAGCAAGGGTAAAATGAACTCAACTTCGTTTCACCCTTGCTTTTAATCTTTCATCTTTCTCTTTTAAAAGTCGTTCTAGTATTTTTTGATCTTGTATTTTTCTTTGTTCCTTTTTTTGTGGATTAATTCTATGCCCCTCGATCATTCTTGTGTTAAATATCTTATTATTTTTAAATATTCTAATATCACTGTTAAATATATCTTTCCAAACTTCAACTTTAGTTCCTTTATAAAATATATAGTCAGATCCATCATCATTAATAGGAATATAATAATGATTTTCATAAGAAATCATATTACCATTCAAAATCGTTCTTTCTTCTTTAATACACATGATTGTTGATAAGTCAATATTATCAAGAGGAACTGTTAAAGCTTTTTCTTTGTCTTTAATCAACTAAAAACACCTCTTTCTTTATGAGGTATATTATATTATAAATGTAACATTTTAAAAAAATCTTTATGTAACATTTCTAAAAAGCTTTAACAAAATATCTCCTTTCCTTGACAACTAAATTAATCTTTAGTACAATATAATTGTAAATGACGGGTGTAACACCCGGTCAATAGTTTTTTAAAAAAAATTAAAAAAGGAGTAATACTATGACATATACAATGAAACAAGCCTGTGAAAAAACAGGATTAACATATGATACATTAAAATTCTATTGCAATGAAGGCTTAGTACCAAATGTAAAAAGAGATAAAAATAATTATCGCATATTTAATGACAATGACATTGCATGGATTTCATCATTATCATGTCTAAAAAAATGTGGAATGAGTATTCAAGAGATGAAAGAATATTTAAAACTATGTTTAATAGGGGAGAAATCCATTCCTGAAAGACAAAAAATTTTAGATATAAAATTAAAAGATTTACAAGTTAAGAAAGCAGAAATTGAAAAAAGCATTAATTATATTCATTGGAAACAAAATTTTTACCATGATGTAACAGTGGGAAAAATAAAATATTATAGCAACTTAATACAGAAAGAAAAAGATAACTAATACGGTTATCTTTTATACTCCCATACCACCATCTACAGAATAGATAGAACCAGTAACATAACTTGCCTCATTACTGACCAAAAACATTGCAATATTAGCAACTTCTTCCGGAGTCCCAAATCTCTTAATAGGAATCGTCTTGGCAATACTATCTTCATGTTTTTTAGCTTCTTCTTTTGTCAAACCTGGAACATTCCAAATATTAGTTCTAATAGCCCCAGGAGCAATAGCATTAACCCTAACTCCCTTATCAGCAAGTTCTAAAGCCCAAACTCTAGTAAAATTTTCAATTGCCGCTTTGGCACCTGTATACATCGATAAATTAATTCCTGGGTTCGTTGCTCCAACACTTGATAAATTAATAATATTTCCCTTATTTTCAATAATTGAAGGTAGAGCTTTAGATGTTAAATCCACCACAGCTCTAACATCTAAATTAAAAGCCTTATCATAGTCATCGACAGTAATTTCAGTAATAGGTTGTACAGGACACCAACCAGCATTGTTAACTAAAATATCAATTCTTTTAAACTTTTCCAAAGTTATCTTAACAATCCGATCAACAACAAGACTATCAGTAATATCGCCAACAATATAACTAATATTACTATTTTCCTTTTTAACTTCTTCTAAATCTCTTTCATGTCTTCCCACAATAACAACATTAGCTCCTTCGTTAGCTAATCTTAAAGCAATAGCCTTACCAATTCCCGAGCTACCTCCCGTTACAATTGCAACTTTATTCTCTAATTTCATCATTATATCCTCCTCTCATAATAAAGTCAAGTATTTTCTATACAAAACTTTATAAATTTTTTATATTTTTATTTTTAATTAGTTTTCTTACTAGTTTTTATTATTATTTTTCTTAAATTTTTGCACAATGAAAACTG
>CALVUN010000062.1 GCA_944363595.1 uncultured Bacilli bacterium | reverse complement strand
AAGGGTTTACAAGCTAAATCCGTAAAAGAATTAGAAACCACACACTAATGTAGACTATAATTATGTCTACATTTTCTTAACCTCATTAAATATAAATAATATAATATTAAAATAAATTAAAGAACATGATAACTATCTTACCTTCTTAACTTCATCATGATAAATGTCATCCTTATATGTTTAATTTCTAAAATATAACCCTCTCTAATACCACTTCCTCTGAATACATTTGTTAAAAAATTAAACAAAAAAATAGCCTTCAAATAATTGAAAGTTATTTTTTTTATATATCCAAATTACCATCTATTATTCTCTCATAAATACCATCTTCCATATTTATTTTAGTAGGAATGATATATTTAGCATTAACTTTATGTGATATAACATTAGTAATAACCTTCATTGCCCTAGAACCATCAAACCAAAGAGGATTATCACTATTATTTCTAATTCTATTTAAAGATGTAGATAAAGCATCATGATCATAATTATCACTCATTTCTCTTGTTAACATATATTTTTGTTTATCATTAGTATATAAAAAATTATCCATAAGTTTATAGCGAGCATTATTATACCAATATAAATGATCACCTCCCGCTAATATTAATAGATCACATTTAATATCAATATTACCAATTAAATTAGAAACATATTCATATACCTCATCAAAAGTACAAGTATTATAATCATCTTTTAAACTTTCAAAATTATTAGTAATATCAACAACACCAAAATCATAATATTTATGATAAATTATTTCTTCATTTTTAACAAATATAAGTTCAATTGATCCACCACCACCAATAAAGATACATATCTCTTTATCATATGCAATATCATTATAACAACCATAAGCCGTAAGTAGAGCCTCATCTTCTTGTGAAACAACTTTAATAGTTAAATCAAATCTATCATTAATAAACTTATTTACCTCATCCAACTCTTCTTTTGATATATTTCTAAATATACTACATCCAAAAATATAAACATTCTTAGTATATTTTAAAGTATCATCTATAATAGAAGACAATACTTCTAAATCAGCATTACTAATCTTCTTATTTGTAGCGTAATGCTTCTTAAATTCAATTGTATCAGTATTATCTGCTATCAATTTATTATCTTTATAAATATGCGTTTTAGTATTATTACTTCCTATTTCAATAATTGCAAAAGAATTCATTTTCATACATCTATCAACTCCACTTAATATAATTAGATAATATAAAAACCATAGAAACACTATGGCCAAACTATAATTTATTCTATTTTATAACAAAAATATAAAATTAAATTAGTCACCAAATAAATGAATACTAGTATCTTTTTTCCAATGTTCCAAAAATTCAATAATACCAATTTTTTCACTTTATCTAGAATTTTCGTCAAAAATCTAACAATAATATTACTAAAATTCCACTTTTATCAATAATATATTTATTAATTTTACCACTTTGCTTAATACCAGTATCATCAACTTTTACCATATTAGTTCCTATAGGATATGGCAAACTTATATTACAACCACAAAATATATACAAACAAACATTACGTTTGACATTCACTATTGGCACGGAAACTGAACGAGTTTCCAAATTTTTAATGCCAAAGACTTTCTTTACAAAATCTATAATTATTTTATCATTTTATTTTAATTTTAACAACTGATTTTAAGCATTTTGATTAACATTATTATAAGAAGTAGTACAATGCTTTAATAAATTAGTATCTTCTAATAATACTAATCCATATACTTTTTTCTTCTCAACATAACTTTTAGGATTAACTTTTATAATCTTAAATAATAATGGGTTAGTAAAATAATCTTCTTCCCTAAAACAATCAAAAGCAGCAAACTTATACTTTTCTCTTAACAAAGCGATATAGTCTTTAGCATCTTTTTCGTGCTTCATTTCTGCTATGCTTGCTTTATTAACGCCACTACCAACTATTTTATCTAACATATTACTATTTTCAAAATCTAATAGTTGTTTAACTTTATTTGATTTTAATTTCAAATCAGTTATTTCAATTTCGGTTATTTTATTCCTTTTGTTTTTAAGTTCCTTAATAACTATTGTATCAATGTAATTGTTAATAAATTCACATTTTGCCTCGTATGATGCCATTTTCCATAACTCATTTAATTCTATGCTATCTAATAATTCCATTTTATCTTTAATGATTTTCTCATCAATAGCAAATCTTAATCTATGGTCTAATCTACAATTATTAAATTTTTCTGCTGTTCTATTATCGGTTATATAATAATTATTTTTAATAATTGTACTCAGTTCTAATAAATTGTTTAATTCAATAATTAAAGCATTTTCTATAAGTTCTTCTCTTAGGTAAATGCCACAGTCCTTACACTTATAATAAAGATAATCGTTTTTCATTTTATTTTTACAACCATTACAAGCAAGTATTCGACCACAATGTGGGCATACTAATCTTTGAATAAATAAGTAATTTTTAGACCTATAATAATTTCTACCATTTCTCGCAATCATTTCTTGGCAGTCGTTATATAATTCTTCACTTATTATTGCTGGAACAACTCCTATTATTTCCATAGTATCTTTATTTTTTACACTTTTACGATACTCATATACTCCCATATAAGATTTATTATTTAATATCGTAGAAATAGAACTATCATTCCATTTTCTATAAATTATTTTTTCTTCCCCAGTTTCTTTATTTCTTTTTATACTTGATATTACGTTTGGATACTTTTCTTTTAATATCTTAGATATTTGGAAATATGTTTTTCCACTAGCACATAACTCAAATATTTCTTTTACTATTTCCGCCTCATCTTTATCAATTTCCCATTCTTTTAATTTATGTTTACCGCTTCCATCTAATTTATGTTTATAGCCAAGTGGTGGTTTCCCACCAATATGACCTTTATTAACAGCACTTTCAACACCTACTAATGTTCTTTCTTGTATCAATTCTCTTTCAAATTGGGCAAATATGCCTAATACACGAGCAAACATCATACCTGCTGCACCACTTGTATCTATTTTTTCACAAAGTAATTCAACTCCACAATTATATTTTTTGGTTTCATTAAAAAATTCTTCAAAATCTATAATACTACGACTAAGTCTATCCATTTTAAATGCTACTATTAAATTAAATTTACCTTTTTTCATATCTTTAAGCATTTGCTGGTAGGCAGGTCTGTTTTCAGCAAACTTGCCACTAATACCAGCATCAGTATATACTTTATAGACTTTATAATTGTTTGCTTCACACATTGCCCTTAATCTTTTTTCTTGTTCCTCTAAACTATGTCCTTCTCTAGCTTGATCAGTTGTACTAACTCTTGTATAGATAGCGACTATTTTCTTTTCTTCGTTAATCATTGATGGCACCTCTTTTTAATTTAATTTCAAAATGAAATTGATTACCATGAGTTAATGTTATTAAATTACAAAAGCAGTAATCTCTTAAATATACATAATAATCATATACCTTAGTAATATCCTTTGAAATCATATCAAAACTATTAGTTACTAAATTATATATATCATTACTTTTCCTACTAACATAATCGCATACCTCTTCTAATGAGTCTTCATCTTTGTAATCTTTTACTATTTCTACTATTTCCATATTATTGGTATTGCAATAATATATTGCTCTTTCTTCCTCACGATTCATTTTTTCTTCATCATTACTATTTATTTTTAAATAAACTATTACTTTTTCTTTCATACTTTTTTACCTCAACTTTCTAATTTTTGAGGTTTTTTCTAAAATATCGTTTTAATTTAATTATATTTAGCATATAATATAATTGTAGGGATTAGAAAAAACCTATATTTAATTTTATGAAGTTATGTATCTCTGCAAATTTACTATAACTTCAATAACTTTTAACACATTAGTTAGCTTAATGTGTTTTTTCAACTGCTATTAAACAAAAATATTCCTCCTTTCAAAATTCAAAGTTGCTATTTCGCGTTGCGCCATCCTATATTATTATACGGAAAAAATCAAGCAAATTTTTCGATTTTGGCAATTTTTTTAATAATTTTGAAAAAAAGTGCTATTTTTTGAGTAAAAATGGTCTAAACTTTACATTTTGAAATAAAATATAACTAGGTTTTTAATCTTTTAGTAAATTATAAAAGGTATTAGGTTTTAGACCTAGTAATTCCATTGCTTCTTTACTTTTAATCTCTTTATTTTTCCAACGACTAACCACAACATCAAAATCTTGCGGTTTTTTTATTTTTGGTCTGCCAAATTTAACCCCATTCTTTTTAGCATTAGTAATGCCTTCTTTTTGTCTTTGCTTTATAAAAGTTTTTTCTTGTTCAGCAACATAACTTAATATTTGTAATACCAAATCACTAATAAAAGTTCCAAGCAAATCTTTATTCTTTCTAGTATCTAATAAAGGCATCTCAATAACAACTATATCTGCCTTAATATTCTTAGTAATATCTTTCCACTCATCAATAATTTGATTATAATTTCTACCAAGTCTGTCAATAGACTTAATAACCAATAAATCATTTTCCCTTAATATATGTTTTAATGTAATGTAATTTTCTCTATTAAAATCTTTACCACTTTGCTTATCAATATAAATATCTCTTTCATCAATACCATATTCTTTAAATGCTACTAATTGTCTTTCTTCATTTTGCTCTTTGCTACTAACTCTAGCGTAGCCAAATATTTTACTTTTCATATAAACCTACCTCGCCAAATAATCGTTTGCTTCTTTTAAAACATTATCAATTATAGAATCGTTAATTAACTCATTATAATTAACCTTAATACATTTTCTTTGAAGCTCATCTATAAAATGTACTAATGCAATAG